>CALHPT010000052.1 GCA_938036405.1 uncultured Tannerella sp. | reverse complement strand
AATGATGAAACAAAATCATCAGAAACATCCTCCCGATAGCCTCCGAAATAAATTCCAAACAGCTTCTATACTTTCAGAAATTAAATCGGAGGGTAGTTCGGCCCAGCCGCAGCTCGTCGTTGTCCTTGAGCACAACGGTCTCTCCCGGGCCCAGTGGGGCGCCGTTGTAGAGCGTGTGATTCTTGCTTTGGCAGTCCGAGAGGGTGTGGATAAGGTTGCCGCGGCGATCTCGACGGACGTCGATCCGTGCGTGGCTGCGGCTCATGGTGCGGTCGGACGTTTCGATGGCGATCGCGGCCTCAGTGGTGGTCGCTTTACGCCCGACGATGTGCGAGCCTTCGCTGAGCGGAAAGACCTGTTCGGGCGTATCAAAAGCGGCAAGGACAGTGATCCGCCCTTGCCGCTTTTCAACCGGCCTAAGAAGGGCGGTTTCGGAGCCGCCGTCAGCAGCTCGCTGTGTTAAGTATGATACGGGGATGTCGTGCTTGCATTGCGGGCATTTGAAGGATGCGATGCCCTCGGGGATTTTCGTTTCGTCGACTTTGAGTCCGGTCCGGCAATGCGGGCATTTGACGGGTATCATAAGAAGACTGAGATGTCGGCGGCGTCATCCATGTCGGAGGCGATGTCGATGATGTCGTCCGCGGTGGAAAACTCTGCATCGCCCGAGAGGGTGATAAAATCCATTGCCTGCGCTCCGTCGTCCACCATTACGAAACTGGGGTCCGCATCATTGTCCATGTCGATCATGACCATGTCTGCTAGATCGCTGTCTATCGAAACAAAAGTTTGCTCATCCATTGTGCTCTATAATTATATCGTTATCAATTAGAAATCGGTGACGAAAGTAGGACGATTGCCGTCCCCGAGCCTTTCCGCGGGATTCATAACGTACAAAAAGCAGACGTTTATGTACCAATTACGCGTATTGCAGGGGCTTTACGGCTTGTTTTCGTTCACCCATTTGGCACGACAGCCGTTCGTGGGGCATCGTTTCTTTTTGGCCAGCGACTCCCACGGGATCTCGCCCAAAAAAGTGCCGCACTTGGGGCAGACGTAGTCTATTTTGAATTGGTTGGCCAGGTCTTGCAGCAGCGCGGGGATCTTGGCCGACTGGCGCGCGCCGAGGTAAACGCCAAGCATCGGGGCGACGATGGTGAGCACGAGGCTGACGAGGAAGACGACGCGATGGCTCCGCCCGATGGAGCCGACGATCAGCCCGACGATGCCGACGGCGGCGAAGGGCAGCGTCTGAAAGAGGCGCGTCTTGAATTGGTTGGACGACTGGATGCGGACTTTGTGGCGGATATAGTCGTCGTAGATGGGCTTGAGGGCGGCGAACTCGGCGGTGTAGTCGTTGTCGAACTTGAGGGCCTCGCGGACGTCGAGCGTATAAGTGTCGCCGAGGGTGACCGTGTCGGACGTCGTGATGTGCTTACGGACGATGCGGTCGCCATTGACGAAGGTGCCGTTGGCGGAGTCGGCGTCTTCGATGAAGAGTCGGCCGTCGGCCTCGCGGACGAGGCGGGCGTGCTGACGACTGACGCCGGGCGCGTCTGATGGGGTGACGAAATCGTTGTCGGCAGACTTACCGATGCGGATGGTGAGGCGGCTCATTTCTTTTCAGCGGCGGGGGTGGACGTGACGGTGCCAGCTAGGGCTTCTTGCTCTAGGCGGTCTTTCATCATCTTCAACGGATCGCGCGAGATGACCAGCTCGCGGGGTTTGCCGCCGGGCACGAGCATGAGCATTTTCTGCTTAGGCAGATTGATATGCAGGATGTAGTTCTTATTGACGATGTAGCTTTTCCCGACGCGGATCAGCGGGGAGTGGGAGCCGGCGGTTTGTTTGTTGAGCATCTCTTCAATGCGCCCGAGGTTGATGGCGAATGTGAACTGGATCCCTTCTGTGAGCAGCAGACGGGTATAGTTGCGGTCGGCCTCGAGGTAGAGGATGTTATTGATGCGCAGCCGGAGCAGTTCGTCTCTTGTTTTAATAATCAGATGTCGATCCATAAATGTCGATATGTGGGTTATTTCCTTTTCGATTTGGGCGGGCAAAGATGTCCCATAAAACCGAGAGGAGAACCACCCCAGACGGGCGGCTCCCCTCTCTTGCTATATACCTTTTCTATCAGGAAGGCGGCAGATCAGTATCCGCGGATCGCCTTAATTCCCGGCAATTCCTTGCCTTCGATGGCCTCAAGCAGGGCGCCGCCGCCGGTGGAGACGTACGATACGCCGTCGGCCAGGCCGAACTTGTTGATGCACGCCACGGAGTCGCCGCCGCCGACGAGCGAATAAGCGCCGGTCTTCGTTGCCTCGACGATAGCCTCGGCCACGGCGCGCGAACCGTGCGTGAAGTTGTCGAACTCAAACACGCCCGTGGGTCCGTTCCAGAGGATCGTCTTCGAGTTACGGATGATGTCGGTAAAGATGCGCTCCGTTTCGGGGCCGATGTCGAGCCCTTCCCAGCCGTCGGGGATGTTATTGCACGGTGCGTAGTCTGTCTTGGCGTCGTTGCTGAAGCTGTCGGCGATCTTCGAGTCGCGGGCCAGGACGAGGTTGACGCCGTTTGCTTTGGCCTTTTCGATGAGCGAGAGGGCCAGATCGAGCTTGTCGTCCTCGCAGATGGATAGGCCGACCTTACCGCCGAGGGCTTTCATAAACGTATACGTCATGCCGCCGCAGAGGATGAGGTTGTCGACCTTTCCGAGCAGGTTTTCGATGATCTCAATCTTCGACGACACCTTCGATCCGCCCATGATGGCGGTGAAGGGGCGATTGATGTCGTTGAGCACCTTCTCGACGGCGCGCACCTCTTTCTCCATCAGGTAACCAAACATTTTGTGATCTGCATCGAAGCAGTCGGCCATGAGTGCCGTCGAGGCGTGGGCGCGGTGGGCTGTGCCGAAGGCGTCGTTGACGTAGGCGTCGGCGTAGGAGGCGAGCGTATCGGCAAACTTGCGCTGCTTCTCTTTCATCTCCTTCTTGGCGGCGGCCTTCACCTCGTCCGAGGCGTCGTCGGCCAGTCCGCGCGGCTTACCCTCCTCCTCGGCGTGGAAGCGGAGGTTCTCGAGCAGCAGCAACTCGCCCGGCTGCAGGGCGCAGGCTTTGAGCTCAGCCTCCTCGCCGACGCAGTCGCTGGCAAACTGCACGTCTACGCCGAGCAGTTCGGCCACGTGGGCACGGATGTGTCGGAGCGAAAACTTGTCGTCGTTGCCTTTCGGGCGTCCCAGGTGCGACCCGATGACGACGCTTCCGCCGTCGCCGAGGATCTTCTTCAGCGTGGGCAGTGCGGCGCGGATGCGCGTGTCGTCCGTGATGTGGAAATTCTCGTCGAGCGGGACGTTAAAGTCGACCCGCACAAATGCCTTCTTTCCGGCAAAATCAAATGAATTTATGGTCTGCATTACCGTGTTATTTTATAGGTGATAACTATCTTATTCTCATTATATATCTATGTCGTATGGACGGCGCAAATGTATAACCGGAATGGGTGAAAATCGAAAAAAATGGGAGCGAAATTCCCGCCAAGCGGAGGGGAAACCAATTGCCTGAGGAAATCGTTTGAAACTCTTTGGGCCGAAAGCCTGAGGAAATCGCTTGAAAAAAACTTTTTCGGCCAATTGCCTGAGGAAATCGCATGAAAAAAACTTTTTCAGCCGATTGCCTGAGGAAATCACGCGAAAAA
>CALHPT010000051.1 GCA_938036405.1 uncultured Tannerella sp. | reverse complement strand
TACACGCCCGTCTCGCCGGCCGACGCGCCGACATACGCTTGCGTGGGCACGGCCGACGGCATCGCCTCGTGGCGCACCATGCAGAGCCGGCTGGAGCGCCTGCGGTCGCTCGGCATCCCGACCGAGTTTCACTCCTACGAAGGCCTGCCGCACGGCTTCGGGCTGGGCCGCGGCACGGTGGCCGACGGCTGGCTCAACGACGCTGTCCGCTTCTGGCAGTCGCACATCAGCGGTGCGACGGGGAATGTGGTCGTGCCGCCACGCACGTCATCGATGGGTAAGCGATAATAAAGGAAGCAGACAGCCATGTTTCAGCTAAACAGCGACAGCATGCCGTGCCCAGAGACCGACGCCTGGCTCTTGGGCACCTCCACGGTGCGCCGATTCTTCCCCGAGCGGTTCGATGGCGGCACATGCCACGCGGCCTATCCCGACCAGCTGCACACGTTCGTGGGCGACTGCGGGAGTCCGCGGCAGATGGTGGCCCTTGTGCCCGAAGGCGATGTGAAGTTCACCGCCAACAGCCTATGCGGCGAGAACTTGATCGCCGTGCTGGGCGAGCGTGTGAGCGCCGACTATTTGGAGTTCCTCGAAGACATGGAGATCAGCTACGTCTTTGCCGGCAGCGACGGCATGGACATCGGCCGCGCCTTGGCCACCTTACACCGCGACTTCGGCATCCGTTGCCTCTCTCGCCCACGCACCTCCGATCTGCTGCGCGGCCGGGCAGACCCGGACTGTGCGGACATGTTGATTGCAATCAGACAGAATGTATGATGACACGAAATAGATTTTTAACCGGCGTCTTGTTGATGGTATCTACCGTCCTGCCGGCACAGCAACCAGGTATAGATGAATGGAAAATCGTACGTCCGCCTATCGAACGCGTGGATCGTACACCGGTAGTATTCAAACAGCAAGAGAACGGATTCACCCTGGCCGGCATCCTCTATCGTCCGCGCACAGGGAAGCCGGGTGAAAAGCTCCGGGCCATCATCGTAGGCGGCCCGATGTACAGCGTGAAGGAGCAGACGCAGAGCATCTATGCGCAGCTGCTCGCTGAAGCGGGTTACGCCACGTTGGTGTTCGACCACAGCTATATCGGAGCCAGCGAAGGGCACCCGCGCGGCTATGAAGACCCGGAAATCAAGGGCGCCGACCTCCGTTCGGCCGTGAGCTACCTGTTGACCCTCGACGACATCGACCCGGATCACATCGGCGCCGTGGGTATCTGCGGCTCGGGCGTATACGTGCCCAACGGACTGCGTAACGACAGTTGCGTGAAGGCCATCGTCAGCATCGTCCCATTTATTATGATGACCGACATCAAAACAGCCTCTGACGAGGAGCTGCTGAAGATGAAGGCCGACTATGAGCGGGGCGGAGAGGTGCAGCGCCTCGATCTGATCAAGGGCGGCGAGGGCGAAGCCTACTATCGCAACCCTGATCGTGGCGCGGCCGTGCAGGCCTGTCCCACGCCGGCATGGAGCCAGCTGGCATGGCACACTTTCCACCCCACCGAGACGGTGCGCGAGCTCAAAGTGCCCTACCTCGTCATCGCCGGCGAGAAGGCTTTTACCACTGAGGGCGCAAAGAAGATGTTTGAGAATGCCCCGGAGCCCAAGCGCTTCCACCTCACCCGTGGCGCAAGCCATTTTGAGATGTACGATGTGGAGCCCTACGTGAAGGAGAACGTCCGGGAGATACTGTCCTTCTTCGGGGAATATCTATAAAAGGATACCCGACGGAGGCCGTCCGGTAATGACCCGAGAAGCGCTGCGGTGAGTCTGTCTTGCCGCAGCGCTTTGGTTTGTCCACCCCGTCCGCCCGATCTTTGTGGCGCAAAAAAGATCATCCTGCTTATGCCTTTCCACCCTGACAACCTCCTTCTTGACCACCACCTGGACCGACTCGAGGCGGCCGACTTGGCGGATCACGTGGCCCACGTCCTTTGCACCCGCGGCCGGCTCGACTTCACGTTCGACGGTCGCCCGTTCGCTTTACAGGCGGGCGAGACGATGATCATCGTCGTCGGCAACCTGCTCGAAGACCTGCGCCCGTCGGCCGACTTTGCCGGCATGTGCGTCTACGTCAAGCCCGACTTCTTGGAGCGCTGCACCCCGCGCAGCAACTACGGCATACGCGGCTCGCTGGCGCTCTACGCCTGCCCTGTGATGCAGCCGGACGCCGCCCGCTTCGAGCAGCTCAAGGCGGACTTCCTGCAGATCGAGCGCCGCCTGATGGACGTCGGCAATCACTTCCGCGAAGACCTCCTTGTCTGCGCCACGCAGATGATGTTCCTCGACTACTTCGACATCCACACCTCGCTCAACGGCCTGGCCCACATCTCCCTCCAAGACAACGACCTGATGACGCGCTTCATGCAGCTGCTCGAGCGCGGCGACTACGTGAAGCACCGCGAGGTGGGTTATTACGCCGACCTGCTCTGCGTCACGCCCAAATACCTTTCCGAGGTCTGCAAGTCGGTCAGCGGTCGCACGGCCAACTACTGGATCACGCGCTTCACCACGATCCACCTGCGCCGGCTGCTGCGGGAGAAGAAGATGTCCTTCACGGAGATCACCGACCTCTTCGAGTTCTCCTCCGCCGCCTACTTCAGCCGCTTCGTGCAGAAGCACCTCGGCATGCCGCCGTCGGCGTTTAGGGAGTAAGAAAACTTCGAGGCAACAGCCTCGACCACCAGTCGGTGGACGAATTTCCTCTGAGAAACAGCCCCAACAGGTGGCCGGTGGGCGAATTTCCTCGAGGAAACAGCTCCAACGGGTGGTCGTTGAACGAATTTCCTCGAAGAAACGCCTGCCCCTCCCTTTCCTTCTCGGAAAAACCGGCACGAACGGCCGCCTTTTGTGTAACGGCCACGGATGGGCGGCGGCCGACCTTTGCACCCGTCAAACCATTCAATGATTCAGCGATATGAAAAAGTTCATCTTACTCACCCTTATCCTGCTGGCCGCGGCCGGCCGCATGCAGGCAAGCAACATACTCGTGGCCTACTTCAGCTGGGGCGGCAACACCAGCGCGCTGGCCGAAGAGATCCGTCGGCAGACCGGCGCCGACATCTACCGCATCGAGCCGGCCGTGCCCTATTCGACCGACTACAACACGGTCGCCTACACCGTCTCGCGCAACGAAAAAGAGTCCAACGCCCGCCCGGCGCTCAAGGAGACGGGCCGCGACTTCAGCGCCTACGACTACATCTTCGTCGGCTGCCCCGTCTGGTGGTTCGACGCGCCGATGATCATCCACACCTTCCTCGAGGCCTACGGCTTCGCGGGCAAGACCGTGATCCCCTTCTGCACCTTTGCCACCGCCACCTACGAGGCGCTTAACGACATCACCCGGGCCACACCCTCGGCCAAGCACCTCGAGGGCCTCGGCGTGCGCGGCGCCTCGAGCTACGACAGCAACGCCATCGGCGCGTGGCTCGAACGCATCGGCTTTAAGAACGGTGCGACGGGCATCCGCGAGATCGAGCCTGTAGACCGACCCATGCGCGGCGGCATCTACAACATTCTCGGGCAGAAGGTGCGCGACGGCGTCGATACGCGCGGACTCCGCTCCGGCATCTACATCATGGACGGCCGTAAGTTCTACGTCAGCCAATGAATCGGTGCTTATCCATAGGGCTGCTCGCATGGGCGGCCGCGGCATGCTCCGGCGGCAGCTCGGGGG
>CALHPT010000050.1 GCA_938036405.1 uncultured Tannerella sp. | reverse complement strand
TTGTAAAATCTGCGACAGCCAGAAATAATGTATTTCGAGGGTTGTAAAATCCACGGCGGCCAGAAATAATGTATTTCGAGGGTTGTAAAATCTGCGACGGCCAGAAATAATGTATTTCGGGGCCATGCAAGTCTGCGAGAGGCCGTCGAAGTGTTCGACGGGGCCATGCAAGTCTGCGAGAGGCTGTCGAAGTGTTCGACGGGGGCACAGTGATCTTGTGGAACATGCTGCGTAGCCTCCACCCAAAGTCTCTGCAAAAGATCCAAAAACCGTTGACCCATGCGCCTTTCGCAGGGAATTGCACGTCTTTTGCCGCCCTCAAATCACAAGTGGGGGGTGACAGAAAGCCTGCCACTCCGCAGATTTTATATACAGATGACTTTATGAAGTTACGATTCAAGTACACCCTGCCCGTCCTTGCCGCCGCGCTCAGCGTTACCGCGGCCCGGGCGCAATTCAATGTGAAAGGAACCGTCGCCCTCGACAACGGCGACAAAGCCATCGGCGCCACGCTGCGCCTGCTCCGTTCGGGCGAAGTGGCCACGACCGACGCCGACGGAAACTTTACGCTCCACAGCAGCCACGCCACCGACCGACTCGTGGCGGCCTATATCGGTTTTCGTTCGGACACGATCGACGTCACCGCCGCCAATGCTCATACGCTGGCCATCGTTCTCCGTGAGGAAGCGCAGGAGGTGGGCGAGGTGGTCGTCCGTGGGCGCGTGGCCACCACGCTCAAGTCGCGCATCGCCACGGTGCAGACCGAGAAGATCGACTACGAGGAGCTGACACGCGCCGCCTGTTGCAACCTCTCGGAGAGCTTCGAGACGAACGCCTCGGTCGACGTCTCCTACTCTGACGCGGCCACGGGCGCCAAGCAGATCCGCCTGCTGGGCCTGCCCGGCACGTATGTGCAAATGCTGACCGAGAATGTGCCCAACTTCCGCGGCGCCGCTTCTCTCTTCGGGCTGGACTATGTGCCGGCGCCGTGGATGGAGAGCATCCAGGTGTCGAAGGGCAGCGCGTCGGTGCGCAACGGCTACGAGTCGGTCACGGGGCAGATCAACGTGGAGTACAAAAAGCCCATGAAGGCGGCGCCCATCACGCTCAATCTTTTCGCCTCCGACGCGGGCCGCATGGAGGGCAATGCCGACGCCGCGATCCGCCTTTCGAAGCACCTCTCCACGGGCCTCTTCGCCCACTATTCGCGCGATAAGCAGTCGCACGACGCCGACGGTGATGGCTTCCTCGACCTGCCGCTCACGGAGCAGTTCAACGTCTTCAACCGCTGGTTTTATAACCGCAAGAATTACGTCTCACAGGTGGGCGTGAAGCTGATCCGTGAGACGCGTGAGAACGGGCAGACGGCGCATGCCAAGCCCGCCCGCTTCGGCGATCCGCTGTATCGCATCGACATCCGTACGCTTCGCGGCGAGGTGTTCACGAAGAATGGTTACGTGCTCGACGAGGAGGCCAACCGCAGTGTGGCCCTCATCCTGGCCGGGTCGTTTCACAAGCAGGATGCGGATTATGGCGCTATCCCCTACGACCTGCGCCAGTCGAACGTCTACGCCAATCTGCTTTTCGATACCGACCTCGGCGTCAAGCATAAGATCAGCACCGGCCTCAGCCTGAATATGGATCGCACGGAGCAGAAGTCGATCTACTTCGCTGACGATCCCGCCTTCCTCCGCCTGCGCACGGAGTGGACCGCTGGCGCCTTCGCCGAATACACGTGGAAGCCGTTGCGCAACCTCGACCTCATGGCCGGCCTGCGCGCCGATCGCCACAACGAATACGGCGCCTTCGTCACCCCGCGCCTGCACGTCCACTATACCCCCATCGAGGCCCTCAGCGTGCGCGCCTCCGTGGGCAAGGGGTACCGCTCGGTGAACGTCTTTGTGGAGAACAACTTCCTCTTCGCCTCCAACCGCGTGCGCAACTTCAGCGTGGCGCCCGACTTGCGTATGGAGTCGGCGTGGAACTGGGGCGCCTCGATCACGGGTTACCTCCCCATCGCGGGGCAGGAGCTGACGCTCTCGGCGGAGTATTACCAGACGGATTTCCAGAACCAGGTGGTGGCCGACGTGATGACCGACGCTCACGGGGTGCGTTTCTACAACCTCGACGGTCGGGCCTATGCGCGCAACATCCAGCTCGAGGCGGCCTACACCTTCTTCCACACTCTCGACGTACGCGCGGCTTGGCGTTGGACGGACGCGAAGGAGACCTATAACGGGCGCCTGATGGAGAAACCGCTCACGAACCGCTACAAAGGCCTCCTCACGGTGGGCTACAAGACGCCGCGCTACGGTTGGCAGCTGGACGCCACGGCGCAGTTCAACGGTGCCGGTTCGATGCCCACGCCCGACGCCGCGCGCCCGCTCTGGAAGCCGACGTTCGCCCCCTACACGATGCTCGGTGCACAGGTAACGAAGCGCTTCGGCAAGCTCGCCCTCTACCTCGGCGAATGCCGACGCATGGGCATCACGGTTCTCGTTCCCGACGTCAACGATTCCGATTCCGACTTCTCCGCTGTCGGCGAGCAGGTCCGCTTCGGCCTGTCAGCGGTGCGCAACGTGGGTGCGAACGTCGTCAAGGGCATCCTCGACGCCCGGCGTGAGAAGGGC
>CALHPT010000049.1 GCA_938036405.1 uncultured Tannerella sp. | reverse complement strand
TGTTTGTGCAGATTCCAGCAACCTCAAGCGCTTCGCTCGTTTCCACTTCGTTACCCGTCCAATGCCTATGACCGAGCAACTTCTTCTTTTACAGGAGAATATTTCCGAATAGTTTTCTACGTCATCAAAGTTTCATCATGTGTCATCAAAATTCGATCACGCGCCAGCTTGTTGTTGCTCGTGTGTGAACAAATTTTGATCATGAATGACCTGACGTATGTTTTGCTTGCTCCTCGCCCCTTCGCGGCTGCGCCTTTATGCCAGAGCTACGACCCGCCGACACGGTCCATAGCCCACGGCGGACTCGGACTTTATGGCTTATAACTGCCTTTTTGTCTACTTTTGCGCACAGATCAATCGAAAGTGTGCAGTAGTTATGTCCATGTCTGTCTCCAAAACGCGTGATGTATTAGTCGACGTAGCCCGTCAACTCTTCGCCCGTATGGGCTTTCAAAACACCACAATGAACGACATCGCTCAGGCCTCGAAAAAGGGCCGCCGCACGCTATACACCTATTTTAAGAACAAGGACGACATCTTCCAAGCCGTCGTCGAGGCCGAGCTCGATAAGCTCGTCGACTCCCTCCTCGAAGTAGCCGCGCGCCGACTGCCGGCCGATAAAAAGCTGATCACATACATCTATATGCGCCTCCACGCCGTCAAGACCATCGTCTTTCGCAACGGCACACTCCGCGCCTCCTTCTTTCGCGACATCTGGCGCGTGGAAAAAGCCCGCAAAAAATTCGACATCCGGGAGACGGAGATCCTGCGCGACATCCTCAACGACGGCCTCAACGAGGGCCTCTTCTCCATCACCGACGTCGACATGACCGCCTACATCATCCACCACTCCCTCAAAGGCCTCGAGGTGCCCTACATCCGCGGACACATCAGCGGGTGGGGCAAGAGCAAAATCATCGAACGACAGAACGTAACGAACATCATCTTCAATGGCATCAAAGTCAAGCACAATGTATATTAACACGACTGGATATTACATCCCCCAGCAACGTATCTCCAACTCATACTACACGGAAAAGACCGGCCTCACGGACGACTGGATCGTACAGCGCACCGGCATCCGTACACGTTCACGCGCCGGCGCCGACGAGAACATCAACACGATGGGCCTCGAGGCCATCCGCGACGCCCTGCCCCGTCTCCCCTACGACATCCGTGAGGTGGATCTCCTCATCGCCGCCACCTACTCCCCCTACGACACCGTCGGCACCGCCGCTCACGTCGCCCAGCACCACTACGCCATCCCCTGCGCCAAAGCCTTCACCCTCTCCTCCGCCTGTTCATCGTTTATCAACGCGCTCGAGATCGTTGAGGGCTACTTTGCCATGGGTAAGGCCCGCCGTGCCCTCATCATCGGCGGCGATAAGAACTCGGCCTATAGCAACGAGGACGATCCCACGACGGGCCACCTCTGGGGCGACGCAGCTGTGGCCTTTTTCCTTTCCAACGAACGCGTCGCGGAGACAGACTGCGAGGTGCTCGACGTCTATACCGAAGCGCTCGGCACCGTCGGTAAAGGCCCCGAGAGCATCCAGCTTCGCCCCCGCGACGGCGGCATACGCATGCCCGAAGGCAAGGACGTCTTCCTGCAAGCCTGCACTTACATGCCGCAGAACGCCCTCCGCCTGCTCACACGCCACGGCTACACGTTCGACGACCTCAGCTACTTCATCGGCCACCAAGCCAACATGCGCATCCTAAAGAATATCGCCACCAGCAACGGCATCCCCGAGGAGAAGATCCTCAGTAATATCGCTGAGCTGGGCAACACCGGATCGGCCAGCAGTGCCCTCGTCTTCGCCCAAAACCGCGAACGCTTCCGCACGGGCGACCTCGTCTGCCTCAGCGTCTTCGGTGGCGGCTACTCCGCCGGTGCCACGCTGATCAAAATATGATTTCACCTATTCGGTCCCGGTGAAAGAAGAAGCGGTCGAACACATAGGTCTGCCTCTCCCTTTTGGTACCAGGCCAAACCTCCCCGGCCCCGGTGGGGCCTTGATCTTCTTTTGCTTCTTTTCTTCTATCAAGGGAAGAAAAGAAGCAACATCAGGAGAGGAAAAGAAGAATTCCCCTACGATTAATCCCCTAAACGACGTATAACAATGAAATTATTAGAAGGAAAAGTCGCCCTCGTAACGGGCGCCGCACGCGGCATTGGTAAATCCATCGCCCTGCGTTACGCTTCGGAAGGAGCAGACATCGCGTTCACCGACCTCGTCATCGACGAAAACGGTCGCGCCACAGAAGAAGAGATCCGCGCCCTCGGCGTACGCGTGAAAGGCTACGCATCGAACGCCGCCAGCTTCGACGAAGCCCACAAGACCGTCGAAGAAGTCGTGAAAGACTTCGGCGGCATAGACATCCTCGTTAATAATGCAGGTATCACGAAAGACGGCCTGATGCTTCGCATGAGCGAGGCCCAGTGGGACGCCGTGATCGCCGTCAACCTCAAGTCGGCCTTCAACTTTGTCCACGCCTGTGTACCCGTGATGATGCGTCGTCGCGGTGGCAGCATCATCAATATGGCCTCCGTCGTGGGCGTCCACGGCAACGCCGGACAAGCCAACTACGCTGCCTCGAAAGCCGGCATGATCGCCCTGGCCAAGTCCGTAGCGCAAGAGATGGGACCGAAGGGCATCCGTGCCAACGCCATCGCCCCCGGCTTTATTGAGACAGCCATGACGGCCGCCCTGCCCGACAGCGTACGTGAGGAGTGGGCCAAGAAGATCCCGCTTCGCCGCGGCGGCACCCCGGACGACGTTGCTGACGTTGCCGTATTCCTTGCTTCGAACCTTTCGTCCTACGTCTCCGGCCAAGTCATCCAGGTGGACGGCGGCATGAACATGTAAGAAGCCGCAGGCATTGTATATAACAAAGAGAGGGGGGAGGCTGCGGCTTCGATCCCTCTCATGCTTTTTACAGACACACAAACAAGATGTCCAAACTCAATATAGACCAAAAGACGGTCAAAGAACTGTTCTCAGACAAGCGATCGGATTGCCTGATCCCGGATTATCAGCGGCCTACTGAAAGGATAATCTGACTTATTCGCGGTTGAGCTTATCTCCAAACGACGAAGGTCTCCTGCAACTTGCGGGAGCTTATTGTAGGTGTAAGAAGGTCAACTCGTATTCCCTCAACCACTCAGCGTTCTATATCTAACAAAACGAATATGCAAGTCATTTACGAAGACAATCACCTGATCGCCGTCAGCAAGACGTGCCATGAGATCGTGCAGGGCGATAAGACGGGCGACCCCTCACTGGCCGATGAGCTGCGGGAGTGGATCCGGGAGAAGTATGCCAAGCCGGGCAACGTGTTCGTCGGTGTTGTGCATCGCCTCGATCGACCGGTCACGGGCGCCGTCGTCTTTGCTAAGACCAGCAAGGGGCTGGCGCGTATGAATGCGCTCTTTCGCGACGGTGGCGTCAGCAAGACGTACTGGGCCATCGTGCGCCAACGCCCCAGCGAGCCGGAGGGTGTGCTTGTCGACTGGCTCTGGCGCAACGAGCGACAAAACAAGACCTACGTCTGCAAGTCAGACCGGCCGGGTGCACGTCGCGCCGAGCTTCATTACCGTCTGCTGGCCTCCTCGGACCGCTATCACCTGCTGGAAATTGACCTCCGTACCGGGCGTCACCATCAGATCCGTTGCCAGTTGGCACACATGGGCTGCCCGATCAAGGGCGACCTGAAGTATGGCGCCGAACGCTCCAATCCGGACGGCGGCATCAGTCTGCATGCGCGCCGCATCGCCTTCACGCACCCCGTCTCGGGGCTGTCCATC
>CALHPT010000048.1 GCA_938036405.1 uncultured Tannerella sp. | reverse complement strand
CATTTTATATATCGTCTCGCCATTATTATAGGCTGTATTACGCTAGCCGGAGGACCTACGCTTATCGAGCGTATGACAGCCGGTAGAACCGAGGTCCGAAATTTGGATGCTTGTGAAGAGTATATCCAAACCTATCATCAAGCGGCTATTCAACAGCAGCAGAAACATCGCATACCTGCCAGCATCACGTTGGCCCAGGGTATCCTCGAATCTGGAGCTGGGAAGAGTTACCTGGCCGTCGAGGGAAACAATCATTTCGGCATCAAATGTGGAAACTGGAAAGGTGACTATCTCTATAAACACGATGATGGTCGCCTGGAACGCTTTCGCAAATACTCCTCCGCCGAACAATCGTTCGAGGATCATTCGCTCTTCATCGCTGAACGCAGCCATTACAAACCCCTCTTCGATCTCAAGCCGACGGATTACGTGGGTTGGGCCAACGGATTGAGGAAATATGGTTACGCCACCGATCCGAAGTATGCCGGTAAATTGATCGAGCTTATCGAGCGCTATCAGTTGCATAGCTACGATCTGGCAAGAGGCTCGGACGAGGCGATCGCTTCGAGTCGGACGAATAATGTCGCCACAACACCTTCTTCGGCACCCGCTAAACGTCCCGCTACGACCACTCCGAAGCCGGCAGAGAAAAAGCCCATTGCTTCCACGCAACGTGAACCGGGAAGTAAGCCCACGGCCCACGGCGTCAAGATACCCAAGAAGTCAAAGCCAGAAGCGGCCGCATCTAAGGCGCAAAAAGAGCCAGCTGCCCAGCCCGCAAAAGAGCAACCGACCCCAGAAAAGGCTGCTCCGAAGAAAGAAGCTGCACCTGCTCCCAAGGCAGACGCAGCCAAGAAGCCGGCCGCTGATCCGAAACCTGCTCCGGCGAAAAAGCCTGCTCCAGCTGACGCAAAGAAGCCCGCACCTGCCCCCAAGGCAGACGCAGCCAAGAAGCCGGCCGCTGATCCGAAACCTGCTGCGGCGAAAAAGCCCGCTCCAGCTGACGCAAAGAAGCCCGCACCTGCCCCCAAGGCAGACGAAGCCAAGAAGCCGGCCGCTGATCCGAAACCTACTGCTGCGAAAAAGCCCGCTCCGGCTGAGGCAAAGAAGCCCGCACCTGCCCCCAAGGCAGACTCAGCTAAGAAACCGGCCGCTGATCCGAAACCTGCTGCGGCGAAAAAGCCCGCTCCAGCTGACACAAAGAAGCCTGCTACGGCGGCTAAAAAGTCGGCCATAGCCAGCGCCAAGAAACCCGTGGCAACGAAGAAGGCCACAACCCAATCCGCAGCCAAAAAGCCGGCTGCGGCACCGAAAAAACAGCCGGGTAAGCTGGTGGCATCGGCGAAGAAGTCGAATGCCACGGGTGCTCATACCCCTGCCCCCAAAAAGTCCGCTTGGCAGGCCAAGAAGCTGGCTGCTAAAGCGACGACGGACAAACCCACCGCAAAGCCGGCGACCAAAACGGCTTCACCTAAGAAACCCGCGGCACCGGCCGCTAAACCAGCCGCCAAGCCCTCTGCCACAAAGAAGGCGGCTCCGAAGGCTTTCCAAAAAACGGCTCCCCAAACACCGAAGAAAACGTCTACTCTCAGAAGACACAATAATAATGAGCGACCAACGGTACACACGGCGCGGCGTCAGCGCCTCGAAAGAAGACGTGCATAACGCCATTCGACGCATCGACAAAGGCCTTTTCCCGAAGGCTTTTTGCAAAATCATCCCTGACATACTTGGTGCTGATCCTGCTTACTGCAACATCATGCACGCTGATGGCGCCGGCACCAAGTCGGCGCTTGCTTATCTATACTGGCGCGAAACGGGCGACCTCAGCGTCTGGAAAGGCATTGCACAGGACGCGCTGATTATGAACATCGACGACCTGCTTTGCGTCGGTGCCACGGACAATATCCTTGTCTCAAGCACCATCGGGCGCAACAAACTGCTGATCCCTGGTGAAGTGATCTCTGCCATCATCAATGGCACAGACGAGCTACTGGCCGAGCTGCGTGAGATGGGCATCGGTGTGTACGCCACGGGCGGCGAGACGGCCGACGTGGGCGATTTGGTGCGTACGATCATTGTCGATAGCACCGTCACCTGCCGCATGCGCCGCGCCGATGTGATCGACAATGCGCGCATCCGCCCCGGCGACGTCATCGTCGGATTGGCCTCTTTCGGTCAAGCCTCCTATGAGCATGCCTACAACGGCGGCATGGGTAGCAACGGACTCACCAGCGCGCGCCATGATGTCTTTGCCCACTACTTGGCCGAGAAATACCCCGAGAGTTTTGACGCCGCCGTTCCGGACGATCTCGTTTACGCCGGTGGTCTTCGCCTCACGGACGCCATCGAAGGCCTGAATGTAGATGCCGGCCGCCTCGTCCTCTCTCCCACGCGCACATACGCTCCCGTCGTCAAGGCCCTGCTCGACGCCCTGCGCCCAGAGATCCACGGCATGGTGCACTGCTCCGGCGGTGCGCAGACGAAGGTCCTCCACTTCATTGGCGACGACATGTGCGTCGTCAAAGACAACCTCTTCCCCCTGCCGCCCCTCTTCCGCATCATCCACGAGCAGAGCGGCACGGACTGGGCCGAGATGTACAAAGTCTTCAACATGGGGCACCGCATGGAGGTCTACTTGGACGCCGCGCGAGCAGAAGAAGTCATTGCCCTCAGTCGCTCGTTCGGCATCGACGCCCAGATTGTGGGCCGCGTAGAGTCTGCCGAGCGGAAGGAGCTGATCATCCGTAGCGAATTCGGGGAATTCCGGTATTGAAAGTGTTTGCAACAGTGTTGCAAGTCCCGCGAAAAACTTTCTGGCGTTTGCAACACTGTTGCAAGCATTTCCAGAAACGTTTTGGCCTTCGCGTGGCTTCCGTAGAGACTCTCTGCTGGCTCTATGCTTTGAAAAGGAGAGCCAGAGTGCACCTATTCGAGGCACACGAATAGGGCCCTGTTGGCGGAGATGCGTTTTACCGCTAAACCATACTTTTGTCCGACTGTTATAGTAATTGGTTATTTGAGCATTACGTATGAATTTCCCCTTATTGAAATGGATTGAGCCGAGGAAGCCCTATCGACTCGGACTCGCCCTGAGCGGCGGAGGTGCCAAAGGATTGGCCTATGTGGGCGTTTTTAAGTTTTTGGAAGAGCGAGGCATCCGGCCTGACATCATTGTGGGCACCAGCGCAGGCGCCATGGCCGCCGCACTGTGGGCCGACGGGCATACCTCAGACGAGATCCGCGAGATGTTTCTCGGGCGCGAGTTTTCTGAGTTTGCCCGCGTGCAAGTGCCCACCACGGGGCTGTTCGACAGCCGTGGTCTCAGTGAATTTCTGAAGCGAAACCTCAGGGCGAAGACCTTCGAGGAGCTACAAATCCCCACCATCGTCATGGCCACCGACCTCGATCGCGGCTGTGGCCACCAGTTCACCTCTGGTCCGCTCGTAGAGGCCGTTCGCGCCTCGTGCAGCATCCCGATCATCTTTAGCCCCGTCATCATCGACGGCGTGCACTATGTCGACGGCGGGCTCTATCACAACTTCCCCGTCTCCATCATTCGCGACCGCTGCGAGATGGTCATTGGCGTCAACGTCAATCCCTACACCGCCCGCAAATACAGCCAGAACATCTACAGCATTGGGGAGCGGTCGTTCCACCTCATGTTCCGCGCTAACACCGTCGAGGATCGCCGCCTTTGTGATCTGCTCATCGAAACCGAAGAGTTTGGCCAATACAAGATCTTCGACCTCAAGAATATCGATCACATCGCCCGCGTAGGCTACTCCACCTCCGTCCGTGCCTATAACCGACTGGTGCGCACGGGCGACAAAAACAACAAGCTCCTCCGTGCCTTTCCCCCGCCCAAACTCGCTGTGGCAAAGGCCACGGTCAAGCCAGCCCCTCCAACAACCCCTCGGCAGTAAGCATAGATAGCAATGAACAGGACCAAGAAACCCATCGTCTATCAAGTTCTCCCGCGGCTCTTCGGCAACACTCGGCCGCCGATGAAGGAGTACGGTAGCATCGAAGAAAACGGCTGTGGCAAGCTGGCCGACTTCACCCCCGAAGCGCTCCGCTCGATCAGCGAACTCGGCGTGACGCACGTTTGGTACACCGGCATCCTGGAGCATGCCACACGCTCGGATTACTCCGCCTATGGCATCCCCAAGGATCACAACGCCGTGGTTAAAGGCAAGGCCGGATCGCCCTACGCCGTGAAGGACTACTATGACGTGGCCCCCGATCTCGCCGTGAATGTGCCCGACCGCATGGCCGAGTTCGAGGCCCTCGTGGAGCGGACGCACGAAGCTGGCCTGAAGGTCATCATTGACTTTGTCCCCAACCACGTGGCTCGGCAATACCATTCCGACGCCAAGTCTCCCCTCGAGCCAGACCTCGGGCAGAACGACGACACGAGCCGCGCCTTCGCCCGAGACAACAACTTCTACTACCTGCCCGGACAGGCCCTTGCGTTTCACTTCGGCGCCAAGCAGGAGGACTTTGAGTATAGCGAGTTCCCCGCCAAAGCCACCGGCAACGACTGCTTCAGCGCCACGCCCGGCCGCAACGACTGGTATGAGACGGTGAAGCTCAACTACGGCGTCGACCTGCAAGGCGGTGGCACGAAGTATTTCTATCCCGTGCCCGACACGTGGCATAAGATGCTGGCCATCCTCCGCTTTTGGATCGCCCGTGGCGTCGACGGCTTCCGTTGCGACATGGCCGAGATGGTGCCCGTCGAGTTCTGGCAGTGGGCCATCCCACGGGTCAAGAGCTGGAAGCAAGTCCTCTTCATTGCCGAAGTCTACAACCCCGCGCTCTATCGCGACTATATCCGCACCGGCGGCTTCGATTACCTCTACGACAAGGTCGGGCTTTACGACACACTCCGCAGCGTTGTCTGCGGTCACTCCCCCGCCTCACGTATCACAGACTGCTGGCAGTCCGTCGACGATATCCGTCCGCACATGCTCTCCTTCCTCGAGAATCACGACGAGCAACGCATTGCCTCGGACTTCTTTGCCGGCCGTGCCGAAGCGGGCATCCCTGCGTTTATCGTGGCCGCCACCATTGGCACGGGGCCGGTCATGGTCTACTTCGGCCAAGAGCTTGGCGAGCGTGGCATGGACGAGGAGGGTTTCAGCGGTCTCGACGGTCGCACCTCTATCTTCGATTATTGGAGCCTCGACACACTCCGCCGTCGCAACAACGGTGGTCGCTACGACGAGGCACTCCTGACCGACGCGGAGCGTAGCCTTTTGCACCAATACACGGCCATCTTGCGCCTGGCCCGTCGAGAGAAAGCCTTAGCAGAAGGTGCCTTCTTCGATCTGATGTACGTCAATCCCGCTTCTGACTTCTTCGATCCCAGTCGCCAGTACGCCTACCTGCGTAAGGCAGACGATGAGGTGGTGCTTGTGGTTGTCAACTTCTCCGATGCACCTCGCCGTGTCCGTATACGCATCCCAGAGGCAGCCTTCCGAGCCATGTCTATTCCGGACAATGCTCCCGCACGCCTGACCGACCTCCTCACGGGCGCTGTCTCTATCAGCACCCTGACCCACGCCTGCGCTTACGAGGTAGAGTTACCGCCACTCTCTGGGCGACTGTTGAAATTTGATTACGGAGTTTAGCTATTCGGGCCTACTTTTGGCGCCATATTATTAATTGATACAGCAAACAGTCCTTCATCGAGAGACGGTGAAGGACTTCTAACTACTTACAACCACAAAACGGATGAGTGCTTATACGCCTTTTGCCATCTTTTCGGGAACAAACTCCCGTTACCTTGCAGAGCAAATCTGTAAAAGCCTGCATTGCCCCCTTGGGCAGATGAACATCGAGCATTTCGCTGACGGCGAATTCTCTGTATCGTACGAAGAAAGTATCCGCGGCAAGGATGTCTTCCTTGTGCAATCCACCTTCCCCAACTCGGACAACCTGATGGAGCTGCTCCTGATGATGGATGCAGCCAAACGTGCTTCGGCGCACTCTGTCATTGCCGTCATCCCCTACTTCGGTTGGGCACGACAGGATAGGAAGGACAAGCCGCGCGTCTCCATCGGTGCCAAGCTGATTGCCGACTTGCTCAGCGTAGCTGGTCTCGATCGCCTGATTACGATGGATCTTCACGCCGACCAGATCCAGGGCTTCTTCAACGTGCCCGTCGATCACCTCTACGCCTCGTCAGTCTTCTTGGACTACATCCGTGAGAAGCTGCCCTTCGATAACCTCGTCATGGCTACACCCGACGTCGGCGGTACGAAGCGCACCAGCAGCTACTCCAAATTCCTCGAGATACCGATGGTGATCTGCTACAAGACACGTCTGAAGGCAAACCAAATCAGCGACATGAAGATCCTCGGCGAAGTAGAGGGCAAGGACGTCCTTCTTATCGACGACATTGTGGACACGGCCGGCACCATTACCCGTGCAGCCGACCTGCTCAAGCAACACGGCGCCAAGTCCGTCCGCGCGATGGCCAGCCACGCTGTCATGTCCGATCCCGCCACGGAGCGCATTGCCAACTCCAGCCTCGAGGAGATGATCTTCACCGACTCGATCCCCTACCAGAAGGAGTGCAGCAAAGTCACGATCCTCTCTGTGGCCGACATGTTTGCCGAGGCCATCCGCCGCGTCTGCCACGACGAGTCGATCAGCACGTTGTACGCGATCAGATAACACCCCATAGAAGTGTCGTCCCTGACCTTCCCGGCCCCGCGGTGGGGCCAAAGGAAGTGGGCGTATAATACCACCCTCTAACCTCCCATTTTTATGATTATCGACTTTCCCAACACCCCAGAACAGCGCCTGCCGAACTTCAAGGGCGGCGAGAAAGAGTACATCGCCCGCATGTTCTTTGACGGGCAGAACCGCATCATGTATGGCCGACTCGAGCCGGGTGCTTCGATCGGCTTGCATACGCACGAGACGAGCAGTGAGATTATGTATTTCCTTGAGGGCCGTGGCAAGGTGCTGCTCGCTGATGGCGAGGAACGCGTCGCCGCAGGCCAGTGTCACTACTGCCCGAAAGGCCAGACGCACAGCCTCGTCAATGATAGCGACGCCGATTTGGTCTTCTTCGCCGTCATACCCGAGCAATGAGTAGCTGGCCCAGAGTGGCCAGTTTGCCGATGAATCATAGGGGCGCTACCTTCGGGGAATAGCGTCCCTATTTGCAGGGCAACCACATCAAAACCGTTTGCGGTTGTGATCTCCGTAGGGATACAGACATTAAAACCGTTTGCGTTTTTGATCTCCGTAGGGCTGTGGAGCGCGAAAAACGCATGTAGCTCTCCAAGGCTTTCTGTCATTTTGATGTGGCCACCCTACCTCTATTTGTGCCCCGCCCCCGAGGTGGCGGCTATTGAATATACTCTTTTTTCAAACTACTTACTACAATGAAAATTCGACGCAAGAGGAGAGTGATCATCCTCTCCGCCCTTTCCGTCCTCCTGCTGAGTGTCGGTTGTTTTCTGTATCCGATCGTGCGATACAGCGCACACAATTACCAAGAGTTCCAACGCATTCCTGATGAACTGTCTCTTGATATTCCTTTCTCCTATGACGGTCATTTCTCTGTGCCGTGTACCATTGGCGGTAAAGAGGTGAATCTGATTGTGGATACAAAGGCTGGTTGTATGATGAAAGAAGAAGACATCGCAAAGTTTCACGGTGCCTATTTCGGAAGGCATTCGGTTCCTACGAAGAATGTTCGCGGACAGTGGGAGAGGATGCGTCTCTATAGCCCCAGTTTCCGTATAGATACGTTCTCTATGACGCCCCTTATGGCAGCTGTCGGGAAGGATAATTATGCATACTACTTGATTGGAAATGGTGTTTTGGGAAACAATGTTTTGCAATTATGCAGTTGGCTTTTTTCGGTCGATGAAGGACGAGTGCGTGTCTTTAGCATTTTCAATGAAAGGCGACTTGAGCAGGAGAGCAAGGGCTTCCATAAAATTCAGGACGGGCTGGAAAACGACGGTATTACCGCCCGGATCGGGTCATTGAAAGAGGAGCTGACGTTTACGCTCGATCTCGGGAACAACGTTGATGTTTTGGTCAACAAAGAGGTGGCCGCCCAGCTGAAGAAACTGTATCCTTATAAAGTGATTCTTACGTTGCGGGGCGATAACAGCGTCGACTCCTTGTTTGTGTTTGATGGTGTTCCGGTGGTGTGGGATGGGATAACGATTCCCAACTGTCAAATCGGACACAAACCCAAGTTTGCTTCTAACAAGAACTTCTTCGGGGCTCAACTGATGCATCGCTTCAATTTCATCTTGATTTATTCCGCTGATCAAGGGGATAACTTGTATATCCAACCGGGCAAGGACTTCGAGCAGCAGCGTGCTATGCCTATCATATCTGTCTTCGGGCTCAATGTAGGAGAGAGGGAGCAGGGATTCATTGTCCATCGATTGGAGCCGGACGGCATTGCCGAGAAGGCCGGTATCGCCTTAGGTGATGTGGTGCTGGAGTTGGACGGAAGTGCGCCCAAAGCCTCACTCACCAGCCAAGATTTCATCCGATATACAGCCGATAAGAAGGAGATCCGCTTACGAATCAAGGGTAAGGGAGAGAGGCAGCTCGCGCTGTGAGGTCTTGTTTCCCCAGAGTAAATTCCTCCAACCGATCCCTTTTGAAGGAATTTCTTTGAGTAATTTTCACCGTTGACCAGTCATCGGTAAAAATTACTCAAAGAAACGCCTCCATTGGTCCTTAGTTGGCGTTGTTGTCGCCTCTAAACGTTCACCGCTGCTGCTTACTTTTGCGCACTGCAATTAAAAATCATAGGAACATGGCATTAGCATCGAAATACGATCCCTCGTCGGTCGAGGGAAAATGGTATCAATACTGGTTGGACAACGGTTTCTTTCGCTCCCTCCCGGACGAGCGCGAGCCGTACACGGTGGTCATCCCGCCGCCCAACGTCACCGGCGTGCTTCACATGGGGCACATGCTCAACAACACGATTCAAGACATCCTTGTGCGCCGCGCACGCATGACGGGCCGCAACGCCTGCTGGGTGCCGGGCACGGATCACGCCTCCATCGCCACCGAGGCCAAGGTGGTGGCACGACTGGCTGAGCGCGGAATCCGCAAGTCAGACCTCACCCGCGAGGAGTTTCTGCGCCACGCTTGGGAGTGGAAAGAGGAGCACGGCGGCATCATCCTCAAGCAACTCCGACGCCTTGGCGCCTCCTGCGACTGGGACCGCACGGCCTTCACTATGGACGACATCCGCTCTCGGAGCGTCATCCGCGTCTTCTGCGATCTGTACCGTAAGGGACTGATCTATCGCGGCGTTCGCATGGTCAATTGGGATCCTGCTGCTCTCACTGCCCTCAGCGACGAGGAGGTGATTTATAAGGAGCAACAGGGCAAACTTTACTACCTGCGCTACCGCAT
>CALHPT010000047.1 GCA_938036405.1 uncultured Tannerella sp. | reverse complement strand
TCGAACCAGCGACCACTCGCCCCCCAGACGAGTACTCTAACCGGGCTGAGCTACACCCCGCGTTACATCGTTTTCTCGAATGCGCGGCAAAAGTAGAAAGATAATCGACTAACCAAAACCCCGTGCGCACTATTTCTTACTGCCCCATGTTCTCCCGATAGAAGTCGAACGATTCGATGACGAGCTCACGAGGCACTTCTTGATCGATAGCGACGTTGCCGATTCCGCGCAGGAGGGCAAACCGGATGCGGCCGCCGGCGTTCTTCTTGTCGTGCGTCATGCGTTCGTAGATCGTGTCGTAATCGCGGCAACTGAACGAGAAGGGAGGATAGCCCGAACGGATGAAGTGGGTCACGCGGCGCAGATCGTCGGTCGAGAGGCCGCAGTGTTTGTGCGAGAGGTAGAGTTCGCAGACGAGACCCGCGGCGACGGCGTGGCCGTGGAGGATGGGGCGGCTGCGGGCGAAGGAGAGGCTCTCGAAGGCGTGGCCAATGGTGTGGCCAAAGTTGAGCGCCTTACGGATGCCCCGTTCGGTGGGATCCTCCTCGACGATGCGCGCTTTGACGGCGACGGAACGCTCCACCTCGGCGGGATCGATAGTGAAGTGGCGGGCGGAGATGTCGATGGTCAGGAGGGCGCGCAGGTGGTCAGGGTCGGCGATGAGGCCGTGCTTGATCATCTCGGCCAGGCCAGAGAGGAGGTTGTCGCGGTCGAGGGTGCGGAGGAAGGTGCAGTCGATCATCACGCAGTCGGGCTGGTGGAAGGAGCCGATCTCGTTTTTGAGGCCGTTGAAATTGATGCCCGTCTTTCCACCCACGGCGGCGTCGACGGAGGCCATGAGGGTGGTGGGGATGTTGAGGACGTGCAGACCGCGCTTGAAGGTGGCGCCGGCGAAGCCGCCGAGGTCTGTCACCATGCCGCCGCCGAGGTTGATGAGCAGCGAGTGACGCGAGGCGCCGCCGTCGGAGAGGTGCTGCCAGATCTGAGCCACCTGCGCGATGTCTTTGTGGACGTCGCCGGCCTCGATGGTGATCTGCCCGGCGTCGCGGAGGGCGGGAGTGCCTTCGAGCAGGGGCAGGCAGTGTTGCCGCGTGTTGGTGTCGGTGACGAGGTAGGTCTTGTCGTAATTCTTTGACGCGAGATAGGCGGTCAGCGCCTCGGCGATGTCTTTTGTGAAGATGATCATTGGGGAGTCTACGCTATACATATAATAATAGAAGAAGATGAGCCTCAGATTGCATTTTACAAGCGTGCAAAGTCCAAAATG
>CALHPT010000046.1 GCA_938036405.1 uncultured Tannerella sp. | reverse complement strand
GGGGTCCCCTGCCGGGGCAGGGAAGTTTGGCCGGGTACATGTGAGCATGCCCCCAACGAATCCCCTTTCGGCAGAAGGGGGCGATTGTAACGGCGGATGGGGCCAGGATGAAAGGATAATTCCCACCTCTATCTACTTTTGCCCGGCATTAAAGAACACCCAGAACATGATCAATAAAAAGGATATAGAGCGGCCGGTGGAAGAGGCGCTTGCGCAGTTTCTGAGCGAATACACCGAGGCGCTACACAGCGATGTGCGCACGATACGTGCAGCCATTGAGGCCGTATACCACTCCGGCGGCAAGCATGTCCGCCCACTGCTGCTGCTGCTCACGGCCCAGGCTGCGGGCGGCGTCCGACCTGATTCGGTGCACTCGGCCGTCTTCATCGAACTGCTACACATGGCCTCGCTGATCCACGACGACGTGGTGGACGATACGCGCCAACGCCGTGGACAACCCTCCATAAACGCTGTCTTCGACAATCGCATCGCCGTCTTGGTGGGCGATTTTGTGCTGTCCGAGGCACTGATTCGCGCCGCTCGAACGGGGAGTGCGCTGATCGTCTCCATCATCTCCACCCTCAGCCGACAGATGGCCGCGGGCGAGATCAAGCAGCTGGAGAACGCTCGCGAACAACTCCTCACCGAAGAGGATTACTTCTCTGCGGTGGAGAAGAAGACGGCCATGCTGCTGGCTGTTTGTGCCGAGATCGGGGCGGTCACGGCAGGTGCGGACGCGGAGGTGCAGGCACACTGTCGCGAGTACGGCCGGCTACTCGGTTACAGTTTTCAGATCCGTGACGACCTCTTCGACTACTTCGATATGCCTTCTACGGGTAAGCCAGGCGGCAACGATATCCGTGAGGGCAAGGTGACGCTCCCCCTGCTTTATGCCCTCTTCGCAGCGGACGAGGCCGTGAAGGCGCCCTTCTTGCGTATGATCCGTGAGCAGGACTTTACGCCGGAGAACGTGGCGGCATTGATCTGCTTCGCCAAGGAGCATGGCGGTATAGCCTATGCCGAGCAGCGCATGAATGAGTATCGCGACCGTGCCAAGGACGAGATCCGTTTCCTGCCCGACGGCCCGGCGCGCGAGAGTCTGCTGGCATTGGCGGACTACATCGTGGGCCGCAACGTGTAAGAGGCGCAAGGGTTACACACGAAACGTCCTGCCGGCGGAGGGGAAATCCCTTGTCGGCAGGACGTCTTGTTTTCATCTCGCACACATTTCCACCCGGAAACGTGCTTCAATCCTGAATTTCGCCCCGTTTCTTCTGGAGGAATATGCTGTAATCGGGAATTCCGGCCTGTTTCTTCCAAGCAATACGCCTAAATCGGGAATTTGGGCGTGTTTCTTCCGAGCAACACGCTGTAATCCGGAATTACGGGGCTGTTTCCAGGCGGAAACGGGGCTCAATCGGGAATGGCGGGGCTGTTCTCTGTCCGCTTATTCCTCGCTCCAGCGCGGCTGGCCTTCGTAGCTGCTGACGATGCTGAAGCGGGCAGGGCTGCCGGGCTTGAAACGGAAGAGGGCGGGGCCGCTGAGGAGGACGAGGTCGTAGGTCTGGCCGCCATCGTGGGTGGTGAGGCGGAAGGTGCCGCTCGCGGTCGAGGGAGTGGTCTTTTCGACGATGTCCGGGTTGGTGTCGCCACTTTCAAAGGCGGTGTGCGAGCGCATGAGGTAGCGGAACTCGTACTGTCCGGACTTGGCGTCGGCTTTCGTCTGGAAGACTTGGCCAGCGTAGTAGGCGATCGTGCCGCCCTCGCGCGATCCGTCGATGAACATCAACCTCCAATCGGGGTAAATGCGCAGTTCATACTCCTCGCCGTCGACATCGTGGAAGAGTGAGCGGTAAGGCTTGGGCAGGAGGTTGGGGCGGAGCGCGTGTTTGCCGCCTGACTTGTCGATGGCTTGGATCGCGTCGCCCTCTTGGCGGAAGCCGGTGATGTCCTTTAGGTCGGGCAGGCGGCCGCTGGAGATGAA
>CALHPT010000045.1 GCA_938036405.1 uncultured Tannerella sp. | reverse complement strand
CAAGTTTGCCAGGTACCCGGCCAGCTTCGCCGGCGTCCGTAGACGCCCAGCGGCCTCGGCAGCGAAAAAAACAGGGATCGTAGCGCGACACTTGCTTCCATCTTGCCTCGTGCGCGGAATCCCTTTCGCACGGAGGTTTGCACCGTGGACCATTCGGGGTTCAAAACAGCTTCTACCTTTGGCCCCGCTTTTTTAGAAAGAATGGGACAAGAGAATAATGATCGCTCCGGACAGTTGGTGCTGATTCTGCTGGTGACAGCAGTGGCCTGTCTGGCGCTCTACATGTTGCCGGACGAGCTGTTCGGCTTTAGCATTAAGAAAATGGATATGCTCTCCGACCTCCGGGCCGGGAGCGAGGAAGAAAATGGTGAGGACGACTCTGCGATAGCCGACTCCGTATTGTTGCGCAGCGACACGGCCGGGTTGACTGCGGCCGATAGCCGGCTCTTGGCGCGTCGTGACTCGATTTATCGCGCCGTCATGGCCCAAATGCGGGGCGACACACTGCGCGCTCCGATTGAAGATTATTCCGTGGGGCACACCGGGCTGAGGCGATTCTTCGCCGCACTGAACGGCATAAGCACGCTGGGCCGACCCGTCCGCGTGGCATTCCTGGGCGACTCCTTCATCGAGGGGGACATCCTGACGGCCGACTTCCGCGAGCGGATGCAGGAGCGGTTTGGTGGCCGAGGCGTGGGCTTTGTGCCGGTGGCCTCGCAAGTGTCGCAGTTCCGGCCAACTGTCCGCCAGCGCTCCAAGGGCTGGACGACGCGCTCCATACTGTCCGACCGCAAGCATAAGTACCTCCTTTCTTGCCTACTGTTTGACGCCGCGAGCGACGCGCCAATGATCACGTTTGAAACAACGGACTACATGCCCCACTTGAAGAGCGTGGGCACCCTCAAGTTTCTCTACACCCGCAACACGGCGACGGAACTACGCTGGATATGCAACAATGCACGGGACACGTTCACCGCGCGCCTCCCTCAGACGGACGGTGTGGGGCAATACGTCGCCAAAGGCTCCTTCACGGAGGGCAAGCTGACCTTTATGCGTGCCCAGGGGTTGCAAGCGTTGGGCATTGCGTTAGAGGACGACCGTGGGGTGGTGGTGGACAACTTTGCTTTGCGGGGTAACTCCGGTCTTCCGCTCGAAAACTTAGATCTGGAGCTCTGCCAATCGCTGCAGGACGTACGCCCCTATGACCTGATCGTGATCCAGTACGGCCTGAACGTAGCTACCGAACGAACGAAGGATTATGGCTTCTATCGCGACAAGATGGTGGCCATCATCAAACACGTCCGGGCGTGCTTCCCGGGGGCCGACGTACTCCTTTTGGGCGTCTCGGACCGCAGCAAAGTGGTCGGCGGAGAGCGCCACACGATGTCGTCCGTGAAGAACCTTCGCCGCGCACAGCGCGAAGCGGCCATGCAGGCGGGAGCCACCTTCTGGGACGTTTACGAGGCGATGGGCGGAGAGGATAGCATGGTCGGCTATGTGAAGCGCAACTGGGCCGCCAAGGATTATACGCACCTCAGCTTTCAGGGCGGTCGCAAGTTGGCCAACGCCCTCTATGACGCAATCATTTTAGAGAAAGCACTATATGAAAACTTGGAAAAAGCGCAGCGCTGACAGGGCTCTATTGTGGGCGGCTCTCGGCTGCTTGTTTGTGGCTGGAGCGGCCTTGGCGGCCAAGCCCCACACACCGGCTAACGACGTAACCCACCGGACGGAACAGGCTGCCCCCGGCGATCTCACCGCCACCGCCGCAGCTACACAGGTCGCCAACGAAAAGAAAAAGGTGGCCCCGCTGACGGACAAAGTGGACCTCACGATGACGTTTGCCATCGAGTCGCGCTGCCGCATCATCGACCCGAGACATACGCTGGACGAGTTCTGGGAGAACCTGCTCAACCGATATAACGGTAAAGACACCGTGCTGCCCATCGTCCATCTGGGCGACTCCCATATCCAGGGTGGCTTCTACACGAACGAGACAATGAACCTGCTCAGGCGGACATTTGGCAACGCGGGCCGCGGATGGATCGCCCCTTACCGGCCAGCGCGCGAAAACGGCCCCAGCGATTACCGGATCTTCTCGCAGGTGAAGGCTTGGAGCGTCGGTCGGTGTACGCGTCCGCAAGCCGACACGCCGTGGGGGCTCGGTGGGATGGGCTTGCAGACGGAGGCCGCCACGATCGACTTCACGATCTCCCTCAATGGCGCGGACGACGACTTCACGCGGGTGCTGATGTACCGCGGGGAGCACGCTCGGCCCATGCTGCCGGAGGGTGTGCAGGGTGCGCGAAAGGCTTGGGGCAAGGAGGCCTGCGCGCCCGATCTGACGGTGGATAGCTTCTACCTGCCCGAGGCCGTCCGCGAGCTGCATTTGCAGAGCGTCAGCCGCAGCGACGCCCCCAGCGGAACGTCCGCCGCCAGCTGCTACTACGGATTCTCACTCACCAACGGGCGCCCCGGCGTGCTCTATCACGCCATCGGTCGCAACGGAGCCACCTATTCGCAGTACACGGCCGAGCACTTCGTCCGTCAGATGGCCCAGCTCAAGCCTTCGATACTCATCATCTCGCTCGGCACCAACGAATCGTACGGCACACGCTTCTCCGCCTCCGATTTCATCACGCGGGTGGACCGCTTTGTGCAACTGGCCCGCAGACACCTGCCCCTGACGGCCATCATCCTCAGCACTCCGGCCGAAAACTACCTCCGCACACGAACCACCGTCACCCGGCGGGCCAAGGGCAAGAAGCGGCGGACGGTTACGACCGTCACGCGGGGCTTTACCCGGAACGTGCACGTCGGTGAGGCTGCCGAGGCGATCCTGAAATACGCCGATCGGGAGGGTCTGGCCTGCTTCGACCTCTACGGCATGACAGGCGGCGCGGGCTCGTGCGAGCAGTGGCAAGCCGAAGGACTCTTCTCGCACGACCGTGTGCACTACAGCGCTTCCGGCTATATAGAGCAGGGGAAGCTACTTTACAAAGCACTCGTCCGTAGTGCATTGGATTACCAGCAACGCAAAGGAAAATGATCGACATCCAACCTCTTGACCTCAGCCTAGAGCGCCTCCGCGCCCTCTTCTTGTATCAGCCTGACAGCCCGATGCTCTTCAGCACAGGCTTATTTTTCTTCCTCTTCATCGCCTTCTACATTGGCTATCGCGCCATGCGCCACACGACGACCGCCCGCATCCTGTATGTCGTCCTCTTTTCGCTCTACTTCTACTACAAGAGCAGCGGCGCCTGGTTCCTACTCCTGGTTTTCACCGCCACGTCTGACTTCCTTATCGCCCGAGTCCTGGAGCGGACCGCCCGACCAGTGGGCCGCAAGGCCCTGGTGGCGCTCAGCTTGATCGTGAACTTGGGCATGCTGGGCTACTTCAAGTACACTAACTTCCTCTACGAATCCATCCTCGCCCTGGGCCACAGCATGGGCTCTTGGTTCGGCGTGGCCCCCGTCGGAGAGCTGGCTTACGAGCCGCTGGACATCTTCCTGCCCGTCGGAATCTCTTTCTTCACCTTCCAGTCGCTGAGCTACACCATCGACGTGTACCGCGGCCAGTTGCAGCCGCTCCGGCGTTGGATCGACTATCTGTTTTACGTCTCCTTCTTCCCCGGACTCGTGGCCGGCCCCATCGTTCGGGCCCGCGACTTCATCCCCCAGATGTTCCGGACGCCCGTCGTGACCCGCGAGACGCTCGGCGAGGGCCTCTACCTCATCATCTGCGGCCTCCTCAAGAAGAGCGTCATCTCGGACTATATCAGCATCAACTTCGTCGACCGGATCTTCGACGCCCCGACGCTCTACACGGGCCTCGAGAACCTCTTCGGCGTCTACGGATACGCCCTTCAGATCTACTGCGACTTCTCGGGTTACTCCGACATGGCCATCGGTATCGCCCTGCTGCTGGGCATACGCTTCAATACCAACTTCGACTCGCCCTACCAGTCGGCCACCATCACGGAGTTTTGGCGACGGTGGCACATTTCGCTCTCCACCTGGCTCAAGGACTACCTATATATCAGTCTCGGCGGCAATCGGCTCGGTCGCGTCCGTACGTACATCAATCTCATGCTCACGATGCTCATCGGCGGGCTCTGGCACGGAGCTTCGGGCCGGTTCATCCTCTGGGGCGGGCTTCACGGGGCGGCTTTGGCTATCCATAAGTTCGTGATGAATCATTTCCCCAGCTTCCGCCCGACGGGCAAGGATATGTCGCCACTTCGGCGCATCGGCGGCGTGGTGCTCACCTTCCACGTCGTATGCTTCGGCTGGATCTTCTTCCGGGCCGACACGATGGCCACGGGTTGGGACGTGATCCGCCAGATCTTCACCGCCTTCCACCCGGAAGTTTTTACCCAGTTCGTGGCCGGATACACAGAGGTCTTTCTGCTGATCCTCGGCGGCTACATGATCCACTTCATGCCCCGGGTGGTCGACACGACCGTCCGCGGCTGGGTCACGCAGTCCCCGACGCTGGTGCAGGCCCTCTACCTGACGATAGCCATCATCATTGTCCTACAGCTGAAGAGCGCCGACATCGTGCCCTTCATCTACTTCCAATTCTGAGGGCGTCAGGGACGCCGGCCAAGATGGCCTGGTACCCGTATCTAGCCTCTGTCCGCCATGCGCCCCCGCCGGAATGTCCCGACGGGGGCTTTTTTGTGCCCGCCGCCCCCGTCGGAAACCATTTGGATAGCGCCATCCCATACCCGGCTAACCTCCCCGCCCCCGGCGGGGGCTTGATTTTCTTTTGCGCCCTTTTCTTGTATCAAGACAAGAAAAGGGTGTGGGGGTGAGGGGGCAAAGCCCCCTGCAATGCCAGCCGTCGTCCTTCATTCGCCCCCAAAAAGAAACACTGCGGGGGCCACGTTTTCACAGGCGCCGCCGTATCTTTGCGCTATAACCGCTAAGCACTGTTTGACATAGCAGAAAAAACATCCGCAGCATGAAACCGATAAGAAAGATCGACGATCCGGGAAACAGACGCTACCCGCTGGACCTACACCTCGACTATCAGCAACGACTTTATCAAGTCATCTCGCGAACGGAGCCCCAGAAAATTTTCCTGGAGGAGGCCGACATCGCCGAGTGGCTCACGAATATCAAGCTGGAGAGCGATGTGGCCTGTGAGGTGCGGGCGGCGAAAGAATCGGAGGCCCTTCATGAGAAGGACGAGGAGCGAAATTACCTCGTGACAACCCTGTTTCAGGAGATCCGGCAGGCAGCGCGATCGCCGATCGCAGCGCGTCGCGAAGCCGGGCACCTGTTGAAGATCACGATCGCAGCTTACAAGGGCCTGCAGCGCAACCGCTGGTCTGGGAAGACGGCGCATATCAGCGCCCTGCTCGCCGATTTGTCTACGACGGAGGCCGCCGAGGCCATGGAGCTGCTGGGCACAACTGCCATCGCCAACCTCTTGCGGCGGGCCAATGGAGAATTTAACGACTTGCGCGAGGCCCGCTCCACCCTGGCCGCCGGCATAGATCTGCCTACGAGCCAACACGTCCGAGGCGCTAACGACCGAATGGCGGACGCCATCTTCCATCACATCGAAGTCGCCTACACGATGGCCGCCACCGACTCCGATCGGCAAGACATAGGCGATCTGATCGACCAAATCAACCAGCGCACCCGCGAGGCCAAAGCCACGTACAAGCAAAGCGAGGCGCTGCGCAAGCAGAAGCTGCGAAAAAAGAAAGAGTTGGAGGCCGCTGCACAGCCGGAGCCTACGAATAGGAAAAAGTCGGCCGCCCGGAAGCGCAAGTCGGCCGCCCCAAAGACAGAGACGGTAGCCCCCGCCGCCCCGTCGCTCCCGTCGGATTCTGCGCCAGCGGCCACCGCGTCAGCGTCGCCGTCGTCGGAATCCCTAATCACAACCGCTGAGCATCCGGTGCCGCCGTCGGAATCCCTAATCACAGCTGCGGAGCATTCGGCGCCGCAGTTGGAATCTCCGATCATAGCCACGGAACGCTCAGAGCCGCCACAGGACACTCCTCCGCCGGCCCCTGCTGAACAGACATAGCGCATCGTCAATCCGTCGGCAGCCGCCTACCGTCGCGGGCTGCCAATGGGCGACTGGAGCAGGGCGACCGAGGGCCATCGGCTCGCACAGGGATCGCCCCGGCGCGCGCCTGACACCCAGCGACTCCACCCATTTTCCGCTATTTTTGCCCCCATGTCAAGAAATAAACTACAGAAGTTTGCGGAGATGGAAGCGTTGCCCAACGTCTTCCAATACCCTTACGCCGTGCTCGAGGCCGGCGGCGGATGCCCCCTGAAAGGGCGCTGGCGAGAGGCCGCTTTCGGCGGTCGGCCCCGCCCCATTGTCCTGGAGCTGGGCTGCGGACGCGGGGAATACACCGTCGGGCTGGCCGAGCGGAACCCCGATGTGAATTTTATCGGCATCGACGTCAAGGGCGCCCGTATGTGGGCCGGCGCACGCGTCGCCGCAGCGCGCCAGATGGGTAACGTGGCCTTCCTTCGGACCGACATCGAACTTTTGGCCAGCTTCTTCGAGCCGGGCGAAGTCGACGCACTTTGGATCACCTTCCCCGACCCGCAGATGCAGAAGGTCCGGAAACGCCTCACCAGCACCCGCTTCATGGCGCTCTACAGCCGCCTATTGCCGCAGGGGGGAGGGCGCGTCCACCTCAAGACGGACAGCCCTTTTCTCTTCGCTTACACCTGCGAGATGCTCCGCGCCAACAGCCTGGAGGCGGCGCCCTGCACGGCCGATCTCTACGCCGATACCGCGGACACGAGCCTCGACGAAGCGCGCGCCATCCGCACACACTACGAGCAGCAGTGGCTCGACCGCGGCCTGACCATCAAGTACCTCAGTTTCCACCTCGCCCCGCGCGAGGCCTGGATCGAGCCGGATGTCGAGATCGAGCGCGACGCTTACCGAAGCTACGGGCGCGGCCAGTTGTCGCACCTCAGCTCCGGCGGCTCTCACCTGAATCCCCGATGACGGCTGCCGCGCGGCAAGGGCCCGCGGGGCATGCCCCGATCGGCGCCACTCTCTCAAAAACGCTTCCGAATCACCGTGCCCACAGCGGCCCCGTCAGGCATGGGGCTGCCGGGCATTTTTCCATAAACGATAGCGGCCAAAGGGCTGCACAACACGATTATATATGATGAAACTTTATCCGAAATTGATTTTAGACGCACTGGAAAAAGTGCGATACCCCGGCACGGGGCATAACCTCGTGGAAGCCGGAATGGTGGACGATAATATCCGTATCGACGGCATGAAAGTCTCTTTCACGCTCATCTTCGACAAGCCCAACGATCCCTTCGCACGATCCGTGGTCAAGGCCGCCGAGGCCTCCATCCTGACTTACGTTTCGCCGGAAGTGGAGATCAAGGGCAACATCAGCACCACCTCGCGGCAGGAGATGCAGCCCGTCGGCCCCGCCTCGGAAGAGGCACCGCTGCTGCCGGGCGTCAAACACATCATCGCCGTGGCCTCGGGCAAGGGCGGTGTGGGCAAGAGCACCGTATCGGCTAACCTGGCCGTGGCGCTGGCTGCCGCAGGCTACCGTGTGGGGCTGCTGGATGCCGATATCTTCGGTCCGTCGCAGCCAAAAATGTTTGACGTGGAGGCCGCCCGGCCTGTGTTGGAGAAGGTGGGCGACAGGGAGCTTATTACTCCCGTCGAGAACTACGGCGTGAAAATGTTGTCGATTGGGTTTTTCGTCAATCCGGAGGAGGCCGTGCTCTGGCGCGGGGCCATGGCCTGCAATGCGCTCAAGCAGCTCATTGGCGAGGCGAACTGGGGAGAGCTGGACTACCTGCTCATCGATCTGCCGCCGGGCACCAGCGACATCCACCTCACCCTCGTGCAGACCCTTGCGCTGACCGGGGCCGTCATCGTCAGCACTCCGCAACAAGTGGCGCTGGCTGACGCCCGCAAGGGGATCAGTATGTTTATTGATGACAAGGTGAATGTGC
>CALHPT010000044.1 GCA_938036405.1 uncultured Tannerella sp. | reverse complement strand
TTACCGCCTTCCCGCCGCACGAAGGCGTTTTTCGAGCGATTTTATCGCCTTCCCGCCGCAGAAAACCGTTTTTCTGAGATTTTTTCCCATTTCCCGCCGCGGGAAGGCGTTTTTCTGAGAATTTACCCCATTTCCCGCCGCGGGAAGGCGTTTTTCGGAAGTTTTGATCGGTTTCCCGCGGCGGGAAGGCGTTTTGGGAAATCAGCGATCGGTTTCGCGTTTCATTTTGGCGTTTCACGGGAGCAGAGATCCATTTCGCGTTTGAGGACGACCTTTCTGCTTCAAAAACATCTTGCTCCAATTCGGGGAGCATCGAATCTTTTGGCATTTCATGCACCTTTGCATTGTTAATAAACACCCTGAGAAAAATGAAAATACTCGAAGTGACCTTGCCCCGGGTCATGAAATTTGAAGGGGGCAACAGACAGATGTTGAACATCTCGCTCCACACCCAGTTTCACTACCTGCAATACGGACTGGTGAAGGCGGTGGATCAGACGAAGCTCAAGATCCCGGTGGCGGTGATGAACGCTTGGGACACGACGATCGGCGCGCAGACGAAGCTCGTCGAACAATCGGCCGCTTCCGAGCGTACCGCCAAAATGCTGGCTCTGGACAACGAACGCGACAACCTGCTGGACGGCATCTTTCATGTCGTTAGCGGTTTGAAGTACTCGCCCACGGAAGCTACCCGCGAAGCCGCGCTACGCCTCGAGGCCAAACTGAAACCGTACAGCAACCTCCGCAGTCGCCCGTTCGAAATGGAAAGTGTGGGTATACGCGGCTTGGAAGACGACATGAAGACGAAGACGGCGGACATTGCAGCTGTTGGCCTCACCGACGTTCTGACGCGGCTGCATACCGTCAATGAGGAGTACGAAAAGCTCCGCACCGATCGCCGTATCCAAACCTCCGACGAGAAACTCCCGACAGCTCAGCAGGTGCGTCCGCTGACCGATGCCGCCTACGACGTCGTTTGCCAGTACATCCAGTCAGCCTACCTCACCGCTACGGCCGACGAGGACAAGGCGATGATCGAGCAGCTCGTCGATCGCATGAATAAAGTCGTGATTGACATCAAGGGTAACCAGCGTCAGATCTTGGCCAGTCGCAAGCCCAAGGATCCGAACGCTCCCAAGCAGCCCAAGACCCCGAAGGAACCTAAGCAGCCCAAGGATCCGAAGACTCCCGAGCAGCCGAAGGACCCGAAGACGCCGGAGAATCCTCAGCCGCCCCAGCCCCCCAAACCGGGCGGCGACGACGGCGATCCCGACATCCATCTACCGGAGGAATAAGGGGCGTCAGGGACGCCTCGGCAGCCGCCTTGGAATGATTAAAGGGCATCCCCAAACAGATGGGGATGCCCTTTTTGTACCCGGTTGTAGGGGCCGTCCGTAGACGCCCCTTCGCTATGTTCGTTTCCCCCGTCGCTTACGGCGGAAGAGACGGCCGATGTAACGCAGGCCGAGGACAAAGCCGCTGACCGAAACCGCCGTGCCGCCAAGCAGTAACACCCACATGACGACCGTCCACAGCACGGGATGATCGATCAGGAACGGGAACCGCAGGCTGTGCAGCCCCTTGTACATCCAAAAGCCCGCGCGGCGGTGGTCACTGTAGTCGCGCAGCTGGCCGTTCGCGGGGTTGATGTAGTACGTGGTATGATCGGCGTCGGCTACGCGAATGCGGTAGACGGGCAGCGGGAGTCGCCCCTTGCGGTCGAAGTAATAGGTGTCATAGTCCACCATCGATTCCGTGCTGAGTTGGGCGTCTGAAGCGTGGAGTCGCCGAACGGCTTCGGTCACTTGCTCGCGGGTGAGAGCCAGCGGACGGAGCGTAGTGGCGTCCAAGGTCTGTCCCTCTTTTTCGTCTTGTAGACGCACCTCATAAGCGGGGCGGCCGAAGAAGTGCGTCCAGCGGATCTGCTTGATGGATCCATTGATAGAGCTGTTATCCGTCGCGAAAAGCTCTCGATAGTCCGACGGGTACGACTGGGGAGCGGGGGTGAGGGCCTTGATCGTGTCTTGGGCTGCCGAGGGGGCGTGTTGCGGCATGAACCATTCGGGGGGATCAGCCAGCGACATCATGCCGCTGAAGGCCCACGTGAGGGTGACGAGTCCGAAGACGAGACCCGTGAGGTGGTGCCAGTAATACCACCGCTTCTTGTACGGGATGAACCGTTTCTGCCGGCGGCGGCGCGCCTGAACGGTGGTGTAGATGCCGACGTAGAGGCCGGCGATGACCATGATGCAACCGATGCCGGAGAGCCAGATGACGGTGCGGCGCCAGAGGTCGGCGTCCTGTCTGAGGCGGGTGAAGTAGACCCAATGCGGGATGGGCCCGAGCCAAGCCCAGATGCGCTCTTTGAGGGTGGTGCGTTGGAGCACTTCGCCGGTGCGTGAGGCGACGTAGAGCTGCGTATGGTCGGCGTCGGCAAAGCGGAAGCGGAGGATGGGCAGCTCCTCGCGCAGTCGGCCGAAGGGGATCCACTGGTCGAGGTCGCGGAGGGTGTCGACGGCGGCTATGGGTGCGTCGCACCAGGCGGCGGCTACGCGGCGGAGGTAAGCCGCGTCGATGGTGGGCAGCGACTGGGTGCTGTCGGCCGGGAGGCGGAGCGTCTCGCCGCCGGCGTGCACCTCAAAGACCGTCTGCCCAAGATAACGGCTGACGGAAAGTCCGTCGATGCGGCCGAGCGAGTCAGGCACGCGGCGGAGCACGGACTCGACCGGAGGCAGATCGGCCGTGTCTAAGGGCTCGAGTCGGGCCATGTGGTCGTCGGCCGTGACGCGTGGGAAGCCGTGGTACATCATCACTATCCCGGAGACGAACCAGGCGACGAAGAGCAGGCTCAGCAGCGTGCCCGTGACACGATGCAGGGTAAACATAAAGCGGGTGAACATAGGGGGTAGAGGATAGAGAGTAGAGGGTAGATAAAAGAGCAGGGGCGAACCATCGCTGATCCGCCCCCAGGCATATAAAAAGAACAGATTACAGACTGTATCCGATCGTAAACAAGTAGCTGCGCGGGGTGCGGGGCGTGATCTGTGTGCCGAGCGACTGCGTGAAGGTGCGGTCGTCAAGTGCGTTGTTGATGTTCACTTGCAGACGGACACCATTCTTCAGGCGATAAGCGATGCCGAGATTGGTATCCCAATAGGCGCCGTAGATGAGGGTCTTGTTCAGGTCGCGGTAGACGTTGTCCATATAGTTCGCCGTAGCGTTCAGGCCGAGGCCCTGGAGCGGTCCGCGGGTGAAGGTGTAGCCGGCTGCGAGGTAGAACGTGTTCATGGGGATACCGGCCTGGCGCATGCCGTCCTGCATTTTGGTTCCCTTGTCCATGAACCCGTCTTCGATCAGGCGTTCGGGGCTGAAGCTGAACTTGCGGATGCGGGCGTCGGTGTAGCCGTAGCCGGCCAGGAGTGAAAGACCGTCCGTCGGCGTGTAAGCCACTTCCACCTCAAGACCCTTAGAGTCTGATCCGGCCACCTGAGCGACTACGCTCTTCGTCTTTCCGTCCGTGGGATCGACGTAGCGACTGTTGAGCGTCTTGTTCTCGTTTTCGCGGCGGATGTAGAAGAGGCTGGCCGTGGCCTGAAGGCGCGACGTGAGGTTGTAGCGGGCACCGATCTCGCCCTGGTATCCCTTCTGCGCCTTGAACGCCTCTTCGCCTGAGGTCGGATAGAAGCGGTTGCCGTCGGCACCGATGTAGACTGTGGTGGCAGTATTCACGATGTTGCGGTAGGGCTGGAAGAAGTTGGCAAACGAGCCATAGAGGGAGAGGCCCGGCGTCGGCAGGTAGACAGCGCCGATGCGGTAGGTGAAGGCCGAGGTAGACGTCTGGTCGTAGTCCGGAAGTTCGCTGTATTCGCGTGTCTTGAGGCGGTTAATCTTGGCCGTGGCTGTCTTGAAGATGAACTGATCGAAGCGGCCGGAGATCATCACTTTGAACTTCTCAGAGAGCTCCAGCAGGTTTTGCAGGTAGAGGCTGTGCGTATAGTTACGCGTGGACGTTCCGGCGTTGAAGTGAGGCTCCATGTAACCCATGCTGTGCGGGTTGCGGACGGCCACTTTAGAGTTCAAACCAGGGCCCTCGATCAGGTCAGAGAGCTTGTAGCCGCCGCCATAGCCGCGATAGGTGTCACGGAAGAAATAGACATAGTTGTAGCCCGCGAGGTAATTGTACTTCATGCCGCGGCCGAGCGAGACGCTACCCGAAGCCTCGAGCTGCTCGTTGACGGTGTGCACGGTGTAGGCGAATCGCAGCGGGTAGGTCAGTTGCACGGTGTCGAGGTCGATGAACTTCTTCTTGCCGCCAGCCATATAGTAATGCTTGTAGATCGGCTCATCGCTGGTGGGATAGCTGAGCTCCTCGGTGCTGAAGTAGTCGATGTTGTCGTAGATATACGCCAATCGGTTCTCCAACTTGAAAGCCGGCGAGAAGCGGTAGTTATACTTCACCGATACGTTCGAGCCGTGATGCAGCATGAAGTCCGATTCATTATTGTAACGCCAGCGAGGATTGAGTCCCGGCAGGCTTTCGCCCTTGGCCAGATACGGCGTACCGTCGGCGTTGAAGATGTCGTTAGCCATGAGCTTCGGCAGACCGATATCCGTACCATAACTGTCACGGTTGAAGCCGCCGCGGATGTCCAGCTCCTGATTCTCCCAGCGGGCACCGATGGCGGCGTAGCCCGAGAAGCGGCGGTCGTTGGCGTAGCGATAACCCTCCACGTCTTGCCAGTTGAGGACGGCGCGGTAGTTGAACGGTCCGATGAGTCGTCCGCCTATGTCGATCATGGCGCGGCGGTCGTTCCATGAGCCGTAGGTGAGGCGCGTGTTGAGCGTCGTGCGGGCAGTCGGCGATTTGCGGATGATGTTGAGGATGCCCCCGACGGTCGAGTGGCCATAGAGCACGGAGGCAGGGCCTTTGAGCAGCTCGATACGCTCCACGGAAGCCAAGTCGCCCATCGGCGCGGAGTTGTTGATCGAGGTGCGCTCGTCACGCACACCATCGATCATCACCGGCGTGTGGTCGAAGCCGCGCACTTGGAACTGTTGGTAGGCGCCATAAGTAGTGCGCATGCGGGTGCCGGGCAGGAACTTGACGGCGTCTTGCAGGTTGACGATGCCGCGGTCTGTGAGCATGGAGGTGGGGATCACGGAGCCTGAGACGGGCAGGTAAGCATTGGGCACGCCGAGCTTCGTGATTGACATCGGTCGCTGACGCGTGGCGGTCACGGATACCTCGTCGAGTCGGAAGGTGGTGTCCTGGAAGTTGGTGTACTCGCGTTTGGTGTGGCCGTCCTGAGCGTGAAGTGTGGTGGTGAGGGTAAGGCCGAGGCCGAAGAAAAGGGTAAGAGGTAATTTCATTGTATGTGTAATTGTTTTATGTGATGAATGTTTTGTGCGATTATTTCAGTGATAGGTAAATGCATGCTTAGGGTAGCGGGGGCGAATCGGTGAATAGGGTGTAGTGCGATTCGCCCCCATATCCTTGAAGGATGAGACTACAGGCTGTACGCCGCGGAGATGAGGAAGTTGCGAGGCATGCCGGGAACGTACTGGCTGCCGAGGGCTTGGTTGTAGTAGTCCGTGTTGAAGACGTTGTTGACGTTCAAGCGCAGCCGGACGCGGTTGGGCAGGCGGTAAGAGATGCTGGCATCCGTTATCCAATACGAGGGGAAGGTGGAGGTGTTGGAGAAGTTGCGATAGACCTCATCCTGATACGTAACGTCAAAGTTGAAGCCCAGACCGCGCAACACGCCTTCGCGAATCGTATAGTCGGCGTAGACGTAGAAAGAGTGGAGTGGCGAATAGGCGTAGCGCTTACCGACCAGATTCTCGCCGTCCAAGTAAGGATTGGTGGCGATCTTACGAAGGCGGGCGTCGGTGTAGCCATAGCCAGCCGTGAGCGAAAGACCGCGAATGGGGCGATAGGTCAGCTCCACGTCAAAACCGCGCGAATCCATGCGTCCCACTTGCCCCACGACGTCTTTGTCAAGGGTCTCGCCGTTGATGACGTCGCCCTTGTCAGCCATGTATCGGCGCTCGTTTTCGCGGTTGATGTAGAAGAGGCTGAAGTCTGCGCTCAGCATTTCGCTCAGTTCGTAACGCGCCCCAGCTTCTACCTGTATACCGCGTTCGGGGTCGAAGATCTTGCGGCTGTCTTTGTTGGGGAAGAATTCCTGACCGTTTCGGTCGAAGTAGCGGGTGTCCTCGCTGTAGGTGGTGTTGTCGGGCTTGAAGTAAGAACCGATCGAGGCGAAGAGGGACAACGGTTGAGTGGGGATGTAAACCAACCCAGCGCGGAAGGAGAAGGCGCCCGTAGCGGTGCGAGTGAAGAGACTGTCTGCAGGCATCTCAAATTCTGCGCGTCCGTCAATGGTGGGGACACGGGAGACGCGCTTGTAGGAATAGAGATCGTAACGTCCGGCCAGCAGTACTTTCAGTTTTTCGTTCAGCTCAAGCAGGTCTTGCAGGTAGAAGCCGTGCATGTAAATGCGTGACACGAAGGCGCGGCTGAAGCGTGTATCCATCCATCCGAGGCTGTGCGGATTGTAGACTGAGCCTTGGCCAGTGAGTCCGGGGCCGTAGACATCCTGCCCGAGATTATAGCCGCTGAAGGAGTTGCGGTAGAGGCCGATGAGCGAATAGCCGCCGAGGTAGTTGTGCTTGATAGATCCGGTGGTGAAGCGTCCGTTCAGCTCCAGCTGGTTGTTCCAGGTGCGGGCGATATGCTCGAAGCGCAGGGGAAAGTCGTAGCGCAGGGAGTCGAGGTTGATGTAGACCTTGCGATTCCCGGACTTGTAGTAGTGTTTGTAGATGGGCTGGTCACTGGTAAGGTAGGCCAAGTCCTCGGTGCCGAAGTAGTCAATGTCGTCGTAGGTGTAGGAGAGCTTGTCGGTCAGGCGAGCTGCTTCGCCAAAGGTGTGCCGCCACATGATGGAAGCGTTGAGGTTGCGGTTGTACATGAAGTCCGATTCGCTGTTGTAGCGGGCTTTCTTGTCGAGGCCGGGCAGCATATCACCACGGTCGTAAGCCTTTGTGTCGTCGGCCGTGCGATAGATGTCAGCGGGCATGACGTCGGGCAGACCGATCTCCGTCGGGTAAAAGTCGCGGAGAGCGCCGATGCGGATGTCCAGCTCGTCGGCTTCAGTGAGTTTACCGCCCAGAGCGAGGTAGCCTGAGAGGCGCCGCATGGCGTTGTCTCGCCAGCCATCTTGCGTTTGATAATTGAAGTTGGCGGAGTAGTTGATTGGGCCAAAGAGGCGTCCGCCGAAGCCGAGCGTCGTTTGCAGGTTTTGATAGCTGCCGTAAGCCACGCGTGCATTGACGTGTTGCTGTGCGGTGGGTGCCTTACGCACGATGTTGAGCACGCCGCCCACGGCCGATTGTCCGTAGAGTACCGATGCCGGACCTTTGAGTAATTCAATACGCTCCACGGAAGTCAGATCCATGAAGGGGTAGGAGTTGTTGATAGACGAACGCTCGTCGCGCACGCCATCAACCATGATGATAGAGTGGTCGAAGCCGCGGATGGAGATCTGTTGGAAGGCGCCGTAGCTGGTCTGTACGCGTACGCCGGGCAGGAAGCGTGCGGCGTCTTGAATGTTCGTGATGCCGTGGTTGGCAAGCAGCCGTGAGGGCAGGGTGTTGGTAGTGACGGGCAGGTAAGCCGCAGGGACACCGAGCTTCATCACCTCCACTTGCATGGGGCGCTTGGCGGTGACAGAAATTTCGGAGAGCTGGAAGGTGGTGTCCTGAAAGTTGGTGTACTCGCGTTTGGGCTGACCGTCCTGCGCGTGAAGTGTGGTGGTGAGGGTAAGGCCGAGGCCGAAGAAAAGGGTAAGGGGTAATTTCATTCTGATATAATGTTTGGGTGATACTTAATGTGAGTTCGATGTAAGCATAAAATCAGCAGAGACTCTTTACGGAAGCCACGCGATAGCCAAAACGCTTTTGGAAATGCTTG
>CALHPT010000043.1 GCA_938036405.1 uncultured Tannerella sp. | reverse complement strand
GGGGATAAGGGAGCAATGCCCCATATATCCTCCAAATGATCTCCGAAATACGCTCCCAACAATGTTGCAAGGGTCTCCGTCCCCAGGCACAGACTACTTTTGCCCATACAAATAGCAACAAACCGAAAAGATGTTGAGTAAAGCGAAGATCAAACAAGTGCACGCGCTGGAATTGAAGAAACACCGCGACGAGCAACAGGCCTTCGTGGCCGAGGGAACCAAAACCGTCACCGACCTCATGGGCGCCTTTGCCTGCGAATGGATTGCCGCGCTACCGGAATGGTTCGAAGCGCACGCCGATAGACGGACTAACGGCGAACGCATCGAGGCCGACCGCGACGAACTCCGCCGCGCCAGCCTACTCAAGTCGCCGCCCGAGGTGATCGCCGTCTTCCGACGCCATGAAGAGCGCCTCCTCGCCGCCGATCCCACTCGCGAATGGGTCATAGCCCTCGACGGCGTGCAAGATCCCGGCAACCTCGGCACCATCATCCGCACCGCCGACTGGCTGGGCTACACGCATCTCGTTTGCAGCCCCGACACGGCCGACGCGTTCGGCCCCAAGGCCATCCAATCCGCGATGGGCTCCACGGCGCGCATCCACATCCACTATACCGACCTCCCGACCTACCTCCGCAGAAATCCCGACGCCGTGACGTACGGCACCTTCGCCGACGGAGACAGTCTCTACGACCTACCGTCGCCCGTCACGGCCGGCTTACTCGTTATGGGCAGCGAAGGGAACGGTATCCGCCCCGACGTTGCGGCACTCATCGCCCATCGAATCGGCATCCCCCGCTACCCGACCGATCGCTACGGTGCCGAATCGCTCAACGTAGCCGTGGCCACAGCGATCATCTGTGCCGAGATCCGTCGCCGCGCCCTGTGACCAGGGACTCATCCCCCCTCCCCCATACGCACAAAAAAGAGGCGCCCCCATTTTATGGAGACGCCCCCTCACCTTTCAACATATGGAAAGCACGCTGATCCGATCTGGATCGGCGAGCTTGATCACTTCACGCGCTTATAACCATAAACGGCCAGCGTGCCCAGCTCCTCTTCGATACGAAGCAGCTGATTGTACTTGGCCATGCGGTCGCTACGGCTGAGCGATCCCGTCTTGATCTGTCCGCTGTTGGTAGCCACGGCGATGTCGGCGATCGTAGCGTCCTCCGTCTCGCCTGAGCGGTGACTCGTAACGGTGGTGTAACCATGACGGTGAGCCATTTCGATCGCGTCGAGCGTTTCGCTCAGCGAACCGATCTGGTTCACCTTGATCAGGATCGAGTTGGCGCAACCCTGCGCGATGCCCTTGGAGAGGAACTCCACATTGGTCACGAAAAGGTCGTCACCCACCAGCTGGCAACGGTTGCCGATGCGCTCGGTGAGCTTCTTCCAGCCTTCCCAGTCGTTTTCGCTCATACCGTCCTCGATGGAGTCGATGGGGTATTTGTTGATCAACTCTTCGAGGTAAGCGATTTGCTCGTCTGCCGTACGCTTCTTGCCCTTATCGCCTTCGAACTTGGTGTAGTCGTAGACGCCATCCTTGTAGAACTCTGACGAGGCGCAGTCCATAGCGATGCGGATGTCCTTGCCCGGTTCGTAGCCGGCAGCCTTGATGGCAGCCAAGATAGACTCGAGGGCGTCCTCTGTGCCATTGAGAGCGGGAGCGAAACCGCCTTCGTCGCCGACGGCTGTGCTCAGTCCGCGATCATGCAACACCTTCTTGAGCGCATGGAACACCTCGGCACCCATCCGCAGACCTTCGCGGAACGAGCACGCGCCTACGGGGCGGATCATGAATTCTTGGAAGGCGATCGGGGCGTCACTGTGCGAGCCACCGTTGATGATGTTCATCATCGGCACGGGCATGACGTAGGTGTTCGTACCGCCGATGTAGCGATAGAGGGGCAACTCCAGGTAGTTGGCTGCAGCCTTGGCTACGGCCAGCGATACGCCGAGGATGGCGTTGGCACCGAGTTTCGACTTCGTCGGTGTGCCGTCCAGAGCGAGCATCTTGTGGTCAATGGCACGCTGTTCGAGTGCCGACATGCCCACCAGGGCGGGAGCAATGACGTTGTTGACGTTCTCCACGGCCTTGAGCACGCCTTTGCCACAGTAGCGTTTCTTGTCGCCGTCGCGCAGTTCGAGCGCTTCATGCTCGCCGGTCGAGGCGCCCGAGGGCACACTGGCACGTCCAACAAATCCGGATTCTAATCTCACATCCACTTCAACGGTGGGGTTGCCGCGCGAGTCCAACACTTCGCGGGCGGTAATCTTTTCTATTTTCATATTCACTTCATTAAATGGTTTTTCAACCGGGGCCAAAGGTCGGAAAATATGCCAACCTGCAAAGGCGCAGCGTGCTCTGGGAGCGGCCTCCGGCGGATAGGAGAATAAAAAGCGTGTGTTTGCTCTGTGTCACTTATTCTCGGCAACCCAAGTTGCCAGCGTCACTTTTGATCCAGCGGCCTCGGCATGCGACATGACG
>CALHPT010000042.1 GCA_938036405.1 uncultured Tannerella sp. | reverse complement strand
CCGTCCGCAGCTCGTTCGCAAGTTCTTCCCCAACAGCGACGCACCGACATCTGGCGATGTAGACGCCATGACGAAGGCTGCGGGCGACGATCGCGCACTCTTCTTCAGCAAAGACCGTTCACTGTCTATCGATGTGGAGTCGGAGTTCGTCAGTGGATACTCCTTCGTCAAGTTCTCCAACCTCCGTGCCGACGGAGCCACAACGCACGACTCGAAATTTACCGACACCGACGTGCCCTTCATGCGTCTGGCTGAGGCCTACCTGACCTACGCCGAAGCAGAAGTGCGTCGCAACGGCGGACCGACCGCGGCAGCTACCGAAGCCATCAATACGCTTCGCAAGCGAGCCCATGCGAAGACGGAGACGTCCTATACGCTCAACAGTATCCTCGACGAGTGGGCGCGTGAGTTCGCTTTCGAGGGGCGTCGTCGCTCGGATCTGATTCGCTTCAACCGCTTTGCCGGCAACACGGATTACACGTGGCAATGGAAGGGCGGCGCGAAGGACGGTACGGCGCTGGCCCGTCATCTCAGCATCTTCCCGATCCCGACCAAGGACGTGAACGTGAACTCCAACCTCGTCCAGAATCCGGGGTATTAACGGACTAATAATTACGAACAACCGAATATGAAAGCAATCCATAAGATAGCGTTCGCGCTGCTGGCCGGGCTGATCGGCCTCACGACCGCATGCGACGACGACAACAGTTCTAACCCCACCTTCAAGACGCCCTCCAGCTTCACGCTGAACACTCCGGCCTACGCCGAGAGCGCCGTCTACGACTTAGAAAACTCGCAGACCGTCGAGCTGACCTGCTCTCAACCGGACTACGGCTTCACGGCCGCCACGGTATACACTGTGCAAGTCTCACTCGAAAATGATTTCGCCACCGAGGGCAAATTCATCACCCTGCCCACCACCTACACCAAGGCCAAGATGGAAGTCGACGCCGCAGAGATCGCCGTGGCGCAAACCACGCTGGCCGTAGGTCAAGGCACGAAAGAAGAGGCCTTCCCCCTCACCTCTAAGCTGTATGTGCGCCTCAAGGCTGCCCTGACCAGTGGCAAAGGCGAGGTATATTCCAACGTCATCTCCCTCAATGCGCGTACCCATTTCGCCCTTAGCCCCGTCACAGTGCCCACGACGATGAACGTCATCGGCAGCACGAAGGGCATCGGCGCGTGGAATTGGGCCGGTTCTGTGCCCATGGTGCAAACTTGGGCGAAGGATGGCACCTTCTGGCGCATCCTGTATCTCGAAGCGGGCACCTCGATGAAGTTCAACGCCGAGAAGAAATTCGACGGCGGCGAGTTCGGATCCTCCGCCACGCTCGTGGATAACGCCTCGGCTGGCCTCTCGGACGACGGCGGCAACCTGAAAGTGGCCAACGCTGGATGGTATCTCGTGGTCATCAAAACGGCAGTCCAGGGGCGTGACCTCAAGTACACCGTTAGCTTCGAGAAACCGAACGTCTACCTGATCGGTGGCGTAAGTATCGGCGGAAAATGGGAGGTGTTACCGGAGAACCTCTTCACCGTTCCCACCACGGAAGACGGCTGGTTCGTGTCGCCTGCCCTGGCTGCTACGGGCGAGGTGCGCATGTGCGTCAAGATTGAAGGCGAAGACTGGTGGCACTCCGAGTTTATCGTGCTGGCCGAGGGCGACATCCTCTACCGCGGCGCAGGCGACGACCAGGATCGCTCCACGCAGAACGCCGGACGGAAGGTTTACTTGAACTTTATGACCGGCAAAGGCGAATACAAATGATTGAACAGGCAGAGAGGGACGGAGGATTTTCACTCCGCCCCCCTGCCTTTACTCGTAAAAATAACAGACATGAAAAAATGGATTACCTCAATCATGCTGCTGACGGCCGCTGTCTTCACTGCATGTGACGAAGATTTCAACGCGGACATCGCTAAGCCGCAACAATGGGAGCAACAGACGGCCAAAACCATCGGCTTTAAGGCCGAGAGCGTCGGCGCCATCGACCTCAATAAGGTCACTACCGAAAAGGTCAAAGTCTGCACCCTCACCCCGCCGACCCTCACCGAAGGGTTTGTGAGCGCCTATCGCCTCTATTTGAACGACAAAGTCTCCATCGACATCGATAGCCTTGGGCAGGTGAAGACCTCTGCGCTGCAAGACAGCCTTGTGGCTCTCTATGGCCGTCGGCCCGTTGCGCACAGCGTGCGTGCACGCCTCTACGCCTTTGTGGCCGTTGGCGGACAGACGCTCCGCTCGGATAGCCTCATTGTGCCCCTTTCGCTCACCCCGAAGGCGCGCTACGTATCTGAGTACTACTCGCTTCTCGTTTGGAAGAGCGGTGCAGCCACCCCAACCATCATCCGCTTCAATCACACGGGCGACGTGTATGAGAACCCCATCTTTACACTGGTAACTAAAGTAGAGGCAGGCCAAGAGTGGGCCATCGGCTCCAAGAAACATACTTCCCCCATCGAGCAGGAAGATGCTGAGGAGGGTACGGGATTTTTGGGTAACGCAACGGCCGGTGACGATGCTTTGACCGGCACACTTGTACCCGAAGGCAAGCGCATGAAGTTCAAATCAGCCGGCTGGACGAAGATCGAGCTGAACATGCAGGACTATACGTATAAAATTACCGCCATGGGTAACGCATCGCCCAACCTCTATGTGCCCGGAAACCACCAAAGCTGGGCGCCCGCCACGGCTCCTGCGCTTTACGCTTCGGACTTCATGAACTATGCCGGCTTCGTTTCGCTCGACGGAGAGTTCAAGCTCACCTCTGAGCAGTCGTGGAGCGGCACCAATTATGGCGCTGGTGCCAAGGAAGGCACCCTTTCCACCGACGCTAAGGCCGGCAACCTGAAGGTCGACAAGGGTTTCTATTTGCTGCGCGTCAATACCGCCTCGCTCACCTGGTCCGCCACGCTGATAAAGACCTTCGGCTTAGTGGGCGACGCCACACCGGGCGGATGGGACAAGTCTACACCGATGACCTTCGACGCCTCTAAGCGCACCTATACGGCTGAAGTAGTCCTGAAGGATGGCGAAATGAAGTTTCGCGCCAATGATGCTTGGGACGTGGGCCTGGGTGGCACACTCGATAATCTTACCCTCGACGGTGCGAACATCAAGGTTGCTGCCGGACGTTATCGCATTACCCTGACCCTCTCTAACCCCAGCAAGTACACTTGCACGATAGAGAAGGCTAATAAAGAGTGATCCTAAACGAAAAATACATGGAGTAGTACATCTATTCATATCTCTATTATTAAACTCTCCATGTATTATACTGGTTTTCATTGGCGGGCAGTGGCCGAGATGGTCGCTGTCCGCTTCCTTTTACGGCTGATGCGAAATGTGATCGTGGAATCATCGAAGCCTTTCCGGTTCATTTCTCATGAGAAAACCATGAAACACATGAGTTTGTTAGTATCCTTATTTCAAAAACACACATCCCATAAGGGGCTGCACACCTCATTATGATCTTGAAAAACAGATTGATTAGGGTATGTTTCGTCCATTGTAGCTTTGCAAAGCTGAAAAACGGAGTATGTTTTATATGTTGTCAATCTACAAGGTTGAAAAACGGGGTATGTTTCACCTGTTGTAAATCTGCAAAGCTGAAAAACGGGGTATGTTTTTAGCGTTGTAAACTTGCAAAGTTGAAAAACG
>CALHPT010000041.1 GCA_938036405.1 uncultured Tannerella sp. | reverse complement strand
TATTGTAGCGTTTCTTGGAGAGTCCACGAACGAGGTCGTAAGAGAGGTTGGTGCGCAGCTTCAACTCAGGAATGAAAGTAAACTCTGCAAACGAGCGGCTGGTGATAGCGTCGCGATCGAAAGTAGAGTGGTCGAGTTCACCCTCTTGCACGGGGTTGAATCCACCGATGTAGGGACGCAGGTAATTGTGGTCATAGATCTTGTTCCCTTGTTCGTCGAGCTCGTAGCTGCCGTCGGCTTTGTGGCGGTGGATGGGATAGATCGGAGCGATGCCTCGCTTGAAGTAGAACGGGTTGGACGAATAGCTATCGCTGGCCGTCTTCGGAGCCGTGTTGTGTACACGCGAGAAAGAGACGTTGCTACCGATGGAGAACCACTTATTGACGTCGTAAGAGAGGTTGCCGCGACCAGAGAAACGCTGGAAAGAGGTGTGGCGTTTGTAGCCCTCTTCGCCCAGGTAGCTGATCGACATAAAGCTCTTCATCTTGTCCGTATTCAAGCCGCCGCTAAGGGAGTACTCGCTGCGATAGCCGGTGCGGAAGAGCGCCTTCTCCCAGTCCATGTCATCGCCCCAGAGGAGGCCGTTGATTTCGGGATTCAGCTTGCCGTCGGGGGTTACGATGGCCGGGTAGGTGCCCCAGCCTTGGTGTGGATTGTTTGTCATAGTGATCTCGCCGGTCTCCGGATTTTCTTCGTAGACGGATTTCAGACCAGCATAGGGGTTATAGCGCAGGTCGCGATAGACGTAATACGCTGCCAGTTTGCCGGCCAAGTCGTCGCTGCGGCCATTGGAGTATTTCTCTTGGTTGAACCACTGCTGCCAGCGCATGGTGTAGTGGTCCATTGCACCGACCTTCTCATAATCGGCCTGTCCGCGACGGGTGGCACCTTGATTCATGGTGAAGGTAAACTTGGGCTTACCGTCGCGTGCACCCATGCCGCTCTTGGTGGTGATGAGGATCACACCGTTACCGGCGCTCGAGCCGTAGAGGGCGGTCGATGCGGCGTCTTTGAGGATGCTGATGCTTTGGATGTCCGCCGGTGCAATGTCGCCCAAGGCGCCGTTATAGATGGCTCCGTCCACTACGTAGAGCGGTGCGGAAGAAGCGTTGATGGAGCCAAAACCACGGATGCGGAGGGTGCTGGAGGCACCCGGCTGACCGGTGGAGGTGGTCACTTGCACACCGGAGGCGGCGCCGCTCAGGGCACTCGTGACGTTCGTGATGGGGCGTTTCTCCAGGTCCTTAGATGACACGGACGATTGGGCGCCGACGACGGATTGTCGTTTCTGCGTACCGTAGGCTACGACAACCACCTCGTCGATCATCTCCGTGGCGGGTTTGAGCACGACACGCAGCGTGGGAGCCACGCCGACTTCCTGGGTCCTCATACCGATGTATGAGACAACTAACAGCTTGGCGGAACTGGGCACATCCGTCATGACGAATTTGCCGTCCATGTCGGTAATCGTACCGACCTGGGTTCCCTTCACAAGAACCGAGGCACCGATGACTGGCAATCCGTCTTCTTCCGAGATAACCGTACCCGTGACTCTTTGCGTTTGGGCCGAAGCCCACATGATGCCTACAACGAGGCACATCAACAGCAGGGATAATTTCCTTTTCATTTTTCTCGTTTTTCAAATGGGTTAATACTATGTTGGTGTTATTTGATATCCGCTTCAGAGCTCTTCACGTTGCCCGTCGCAGACGGGGCACAGGTCAACGAGAGAAGAATGACGCGTCCGTTGGGATGCTCTTCCGTCGGCTCCTTGATTCCGCTTCCTGCGCAGCCGGCGGCTGCTCGTGCGGTGTTAGGCTGTGAATATTCGTTGTGTGGAGCGATGGGAAATTTAATGGTCTCCGAGACGAAAGATGCTCGATGTATGTCGAAGCGCAGAGGGTGGGAAACTCGGCGTTCCCCCTCATTTATAGGCTGGTTCAAATGGGTTATCATTTGCGACATGTCATTGTTATCTGTGTCTGGTTATGGATCAGTGATTGTCTTGAAATCGTAGCAAAGATAAAGATTTAACGTTATGAGCAAGGGCTTTATGAAAAATGCAGGAGTGATTCGTGGCTCCGCCGCCATTTTTCGCTCGTCATGCGACATAGTGGGCGGGTTGGGCTTGTCTACGGCCTGCTCGTTGTGCGAAATGACGGGGCCAAAGGGTGCGAATAACCTTTTATGTCGCATAAAAAGGGGCAAAAAGTTTTGAAGGGTCGAATTATGCGACATAAAGGCCTTACTCAACGTGTGTTCGACGGAAGAATGAGGCTCCTAATCCCTGAAGAATGCCTTGGATAGAGCGCAGTAACGACCAAAGTGCTTTTAGAAATGCCCCGCGGGAGTCCCGCAAACGCCAAAGCAATTGCCGCGAGACTTGCGGGAGTACCCGCAAACGCCAAAGCATTTGCCGCGAGACTTGCGGGAGTACCCGCGAACGCCCAAACGTTCTTTTTCCCCGTTGCGAGATTCCCGCGGGGCATTTTTGGCCATCGCGTGGCTTCCGTAGTGGCTCTCTAAGGGCCTTATTCTTACGTCGAACTCACGTTACTCAAGTTTTTCTTCTCGTTATGCGGCAAAATGAGCGGATCCGATAACTCCCAGACAGGATATTCTCGCCCTGCGATAGCTCCTCCCGGAAAAAAAAGAAGGCCAGCCCCCTGATCGGAGGTTGGCCTTATGGGTGTGTGCCGGTGTGTGGGCTACTTGCGATCCGAGGCAATGAGCTCGAGGAGGCGGTCGACGGCCTCGGCCTCGGGGATGTTGCGCAGAACGCACTCCTTGCCGCGGTAGAGGCTGACGCGGCCGGGGCCAGCGCCGACGTAACCGTAATCGGCATCGGCCATCTCGCCGGGGCCGTTGACGATGCAGCCCATGATGCCGATTTTGACGCCCTTGAGGTGGCCCGTGGCGGCTTTGATGCGCGAGATCGTCTGGTGCAGGTCGTAGAGCGTGCGCCCACAGCCGGGACAGGAGATGTATTCCGTGCGACTCATGCGGCGGCGTGTGGCCTGGAGGATGCCGTAGGCCAGGCGATCGGTGTCGGGCGTGCTGTGGCCGCCTTGGGTGAGGAGGAGGCCGTCGGCGATGCCGTCGATGAGCAGGACGCCCAAGTCTGCCGCGGCGGCGATGCGCAGGCGATCGAGATCGGTCTCGTGGTAGTCGCGACGCAGGATGACGGGCGCCTGGCATGCTGCGGCGCGGAGGCGCAGGATGGCGGCACGCGTCTCGTTGACGCTGTCCGTGTGCACACTGCGGAGGATGATCACTGCGGCCTCGTCTGCGTTGATGGCATCAAGGCGCTCGGCAGTGAGTTCGTCCGGGGTCAGCTCCACGAAGTGGGGCACGGTGGCCGTGTGTCGCTTGTCACGGGTGGATGTAAATGTGCCGTCGGGGAGGCGGCGGAGGTAGTCGGGGGGTAGGGCGCTGTCGGGCTGATCGCCATCGGCATACTCTGCGAGGACGACGGGCTGGCGACCGCTGCCGATGTCGGCCACCATGCGTGTGCGGCGGAAGTAGTCCGTCTCCGTGCCCACGTAATCGGCGGGCATGGGGGCGTATTCTTCTGCACGTGTGCGGTCGATATGGTCGATGAGCTGGCGGGCAACGGGCATCTCGGCCTCGGGCGGTTCGCTGAGGGAGACGCGGATGGTGTCGCCGATGCCGTCCGTGAGTAGGGCGCCGATGCCCACGGCACTCTTGATGCGTCCATCCTCGTCGTTGCCGGCCTCGGTGACGCCAAGGTGAAGCGGATAGTGCATGCCCTCGCGGTCCATCGTGCGGACAAGCAGGCGGACGGTGCGCACCATGACGACGGTGTTGGATGCTTTAATGGAGATGACGACGTTGTCGAACTGCTCCTCGCGGCAGAGGCGGAGGAACTCCATGCAGGACTCGGTCATGCCCTCGGGCGTGTCGCCAAAGCGCGACATGATGCGGTCCGAGAGGGAGCCGTGGTTGACGCCGATGCGGATGGCGGTGCCGTGCGCGCGGCAGAGATGGATGAAGGGGACGAAGCGTTCGCGGATCTTGCGGACTCCCTCGGCGAAGTCGTCGTCGGTGTAGTCAGCACGGAAGGTGCGTGCGCCGTCCACGTAGTTGCCTGGGTTGATGCGCACTTTTTCCACGAACTCGGCGGCCACGTCTGCGGCTTTCGGGTTGAAGTGGATGTCGGCCACGAGGGGCGTGTGGCACCCCTGCTCGTTCAATCGTTTACGGATAACGCCGAGGTTACGGGCCTCGCGTATGCCCTGGGCGGTGAAGCGGATGTATTCGGCGCCGGCGCGTGCCATGCTGATCGCCTGAACGACGGACGCATCCGTGTCCATGGTCGATACGTTGGCCATGGACTGGATGCGTACGGGGTAATCCCCGCCCAGCGGGGTGTTACCAATGGCGACTACCGAGGTAGGTCGTCGTTTCAATTTGTCTTGAATTTGAATTGGACGCTGGCCAACTCTTCGTTGGCCTTGACGATTTTCTTTTTGAGTCCCTCCTTATAGTTGGCCAGTCGACGGGCCAGCGCCTCGTCGCTGAGGGCGAGCATTTGAGCGGCTAGGATGGCAGCGTTCTGTGCGCCATTGATACCGACTGTGGCCACGGGTATGCCGGGAGGCATTTGCACGATGGCCAGAAGGGCGTCGATGCCGTCGAGTGAGGCGGCGATGGGCACGCCGACGACGGGCAAGGTGGTCATGGAAGCAATGACACCGCAGAGGTGTGCGGCCATGCCAGCGGCGGCGATGATGACGCGGATGCCACGCCCTTCGGCGCCTTTGGCAAATCGCTCCACTTCTTCCGGAGTACGATGGGCGGAGAGGGCGTTCATCTCGAACGGTATCTCCATCTCATCGAGGAATTGGGCTGCTTTATTCATCACGGGCAGGTCGGAGACGCTGCCCATGATGATACTGACTTGTGGGGTCATCCGATGAGGTTCTTGTAGTCATCGGCCGAAAGGAGTCCGGCTACTTCAGCTACGTCAGCGGGTTTCACCTTGATCAGCCAGCCTTTGCCATACGGATCGGAGTTGACGAGCTCGGGCTGATCCTCCAGTTCGGGATTCACTTCGAGCACCTCGCCAGCTACGGGCATGAGCAGGTCAGAGACGGTCTTAACAGCTTCAATAGAGCCAAAAGCCTCGTCCTTAGCCAGAGTCTCGCCCTCGGTGGCGATGTCAACGAATACGATCTCGCCCAGCTCCTGCTGTGCATAATCGGTGATACCTACGAAGGCGGTGTCGCCTTCCACGCGGATCCATTCGTGATCCTTCGTGTACTTCAGTTCTGATGGAAAGTTCATGATTGTGTTATCGTTTGATTAATGAAAAATATATCGCGGGCAAATGTAGGGTGAGATATTTGGTTTGAAGCGGTGGAGATGTTGTTTGTACCCTCGGAAAGGACTTCGCCACCCCCTACCCTCTATTCTCTATTCACAACTCTTTCCGCAGGCGAGCGATGGGGATGCCGAGCTGTTCGCGGTATTTGGCCACGGTGCGGCGAGCAGGGGTGTAGCCTTTGGCTCGGAGCAGGGCGCAGAGGGCCTCGTCGGTAACGGGGTTACGCTTGTCTTCGGCGTCGATCGTTTCGCGCATGATTTTCTTGATCTCGCGCGTGGAGATCTCCTCGCCTTGATCGTTGAGGACGCCCTCGGAAAAGAAGTATTTGAGGGGGTAGATGCCGAAGTTGGTCTGGACATACTTGCTGTTGCTGACGCGTGAGACGGTGGAGATGTCGTAGCCCGCATGCTCGGCCACGTCCTTGAGGATCATAGGGCGGAGCTTCGTCTCGTCGCCGGTGAGGAAGAAGTCGGCTTGCAGCACGAGGATGGCCTCCATGGTGCGTTGGAGTGTCTCGCGGCGTTGCCGGACGGCGTCGATGAACCAGCGGGCGGCGTCGAGCTTTTGCTTGACGAACTGCACGGCGTTGCGCATCTCGGGGCTTCGGTTGGACTTGTTGCCCAGATAGTCGCGAAACATATCAGCGTATTCGCGACTCACATGCAGCTCGGGGGCATCGCGTTGATTCATGCTGAGGGTGAGCTGGCCGTTGTGACACTCCACGATGAAGTCCGGTGTGATGCGGTTCATGGCCGTATCCGAGGCCTCGTTCCAACCGTTGCCAGGCTTGGGGTTGAGGCGGGTGATCTCGCGCAGGACGGCTTTGAGCTCCGTCTCGTCGATCCCCAGCGCGCGGCCAATTTTCTCGTAATGCTTGCGGGTGAAGGCGTCGAAATACTCGTTGATGACGCGCAGGGCCATAGCAGTTTCAGGCGTAGGACGTTTCTTTTCCAGTTGTAGGCGGAGGCATTCGCGGAGGTCGCGTGCACCGACACCGGCCGGCTCAAAGTCCTGAATGACGCGGAGGACAGCCTCCACGTCGCGTTCGTCGGCCTCGATACCGGCCTTGAACATTAGGTCGTCGGCCACGGCCGAGAGCTCGCGGCGCAGGTAGCCATCGTCGTCGATATTGCCGATGATGTAGGCTCCAATCTCTCGCTCGCGGTCGGTGAGATTGCGCAGGCCCAGCTGCTCGTCGAGATAGTCGTGCATGGATGGGCCGATAGAGAAGGGGATTTCCTCGCGTCGCTCCTCAGCGTTGTTCATGGCGCGAAGTTGATAGTCGGGGATGTCGTCGTCAGAGAGGTAGTCGCCGAGGTCGGCCAGGGGGTTCTCCTCCGGCGTCATCTCCTCTTCGGTGGCCGTTGTGGGCTCGTCCTCCCAATCCGCCGGGTCGCGCCCTTCCTCCAGTGCGGGGTTCTCCTCCAGCTCCTGCTTGATGCGCTCCTCCATTTCCAGCGCGGGTAACTCGAGCATACGGATCACCTGGATCTGTTGTGGCGAGAGGCGTTGCTGCAGGCTTTGCTGTAACTGTTGTTTCTGCATATCTGATACGTGGGGGGAAAATCGTTCTGCTGTGATGATCTGCGGGCAAAAGTAGCGCAAAAGGGGAGCGGCACAGGCCTTTACCCCGCCGGTTTGGCCCCAAACGCAGCCCCCTCGAGACTTCCCCCGGCTGGTTCGCCCCTAAACGTAAGTCCACAGGGCTATCCGCTGTTCGGTTGGGGCTAAAATGGAGGTGTATATGCGATGCTTTTACATTAAACCCCATCATAGTCTCCTGTATATAAAGTGATTTTAATATGAAACGATACAATCTCAGATGTATGTAGATAGCTTTTACTGTAAAAGCATCAAATTCACATCGTATATTCTATGCTTTCAATATAAAAGCACCAAATTTACATCGTATATTCTATGCTTTCAATCTAAAAGCATCAAATAGACTTTGTGTATAACGTGCTATCACTGTAAAAGCACAAAACTTTCAGTGTAGGTAATTGCCTTTTAATATGAAAGCCATGAATAGACAACTCCTTTTAGGCCCACGGCGCGTGGGTGAAGGCTTGTCGGGACACGTTTAGAGGCCGAGGCGCGTGGGTGAAGGCTTATCGGGACACGTTTAGAGGCCGCGGCGCGTGGGTGAAGGGCAAAAAGAGGCGGCGCCTCTTCCTACCTTTGCGCCAGATCAGTGAACCATACCTTTATATATATGACATCCTTCGATATCACCATCCTCGGCTGCGGATCGGCCACGCCTACGGTGCGGCATGAGGCCACAGCGCAGGTGGTAGACATACACGACAAGCTCTTTCTGGTGGACTGTGGCGAGGGCGCGCAGTTGCAAATGCGACGCCTGCATGTCCGCTTCAATCGCATCACCCACATCTTCATCTCTCACCTGCACGGTGACCACTGTTTCGGTCTGCCCGGACTGCTTTCCACGCTCGGTATGCTGGGCCGAAAGGGTGATCTGGTTGTCCACGGGCCGCACGCATTGGAAGATTTCCTCCGCCCCATTCTCACGGTCTTTTGCAAGGATATGCCGTACACCGTGCGCCTCAACCTGATCGACCCCACGCAGCACGCGCTTGTGATGGAGGATCGCTCTGTCAGCGTCTGGTCCATCCCCCTCAGCCACCGTATCCCCGCCTGCGGCTACCTCTTTGCCGAACACCCGGCCGAGGCGCACATTCGGCGCGATATGATCGACTTCTACCAGGTGCCCGTCCATGCGCTGCGGGCCATCAAGCAGGGGGCCGACTATGTCACCCCCGACGGCATCACCGTGCCCCACGAGCGGCTCACGCGTCCGGCCACACCGCCACGCCGCTACGCTTTCTGTTCGGACACGGAGTTTCTGCCCTCCATCGTGCCCCTCGTCGAGGGTGTGGACTGCCTCTACCACGAGGCTACGTTCATGGAGCGAGACGTGGCGCGTGCCCGCCAGACCTTCCACTCCACTGCCCGCGAGGCGGCCGAGATCGCCCGTCGGGCAGGTGTAAAGCGGCTTGTGCTCGGCCATTACTCGGCCCGTTACGACGACCTTACGCCCCTCCTCGCCGAAGCCACGGCCGTCTTCCCCCACACTACGCTCGGCCAGGAGGGGCTGCGGATAGGGCTGTGAGGGGGAAAGAATAAAGGGGCTTTATACGACGAGGCCTGAGACGCAAATGATTCTTGTGCGTCTCAGGCCTTGTGGTATAAGGGAATGCATCGCCCGGACTATTTCTGTTGCGCGAAGAGCCAGTTGCGGACGGCTTGGAGGCGGTAGGCGTAGTCGAAGCTGTACATGTGGTCACCACCTTTGGAGTTCGGGTCACAGCCCGGCGGGAGCATCGAGCCTTGGGTGAAGCGCACCAGATTGATGGCGCGGCCCTCGGCGATGAGGGCTTGCACGAGACGTTCCTTCTCGGCGTCGGGCTGGTTAGCGGCGAAGCGTGTGGCGGCGTAGGGGATGTGATCCTCTTGAAAGAAACTCTCCATGCGCTCCATCACCGGGGCGGCCTTGTCTGCCTCCGAGGCGATATAGAAGAAGCGTTGGCGGGGGATGACGGGCTTCAGCTCATCGAAGTTCCAATGCGTACCCACGTAGAGCGAGGCAGCGAAGAGGTCGGGGTAGTGGACGTTGAGGTAGAAGGTGATCATGCCGCCCATCGACTGTCCGGTGGCGTAGATCCGAGTGGTGTCGACAGCGTAGTGCGAGACGACGGAGCGAAGGAGGCGATAGGTGACAGCCACCTCGTCGGTCACCTCGTAGCGATCGTTGGTGGCGGCTTCGGGACCGTCGTAAGCCGGCACGAGGACGATGCAAGGGTGCTCGGCTTGACTCTCGTCCGTGGCCCAGATGATGCCGCCGTAGCCCTGCATGAGCGGGGCGATGGTGCCTTTGCCTACGGTGCTGGCATCGGCCATGAAGAGGACGAGTGGATAGCGTTTCGCGGGGTCGTAGTCCTTTGGCACGAAGAGGTTGTAGGTCATCTTGCGGCCCGTCGCCGAGTCGTCGAAGGTGAAGACTTGGAAGCGTGGGGCGATCTCGTGGCGGAGCTTCAGCAGGGCCGTGTCGTGGCTCTTGTCGGCGCCGCCGTAAGCGTTCGTCCAGGGCTCTATCCGGGTCGGTAAGTCGGGCATATCGGGCGTGATCTCTGAGCGGGTACGGATGTAGTTGGCGGCGAGGATGACGATAAGGAACAACAGTACGGCTGCGGACTTTCGGCGATTCATATGCTGATTGATCATGTCTCAAACGGGTTGGATGAGATAGGCGCCGACGATCTCGCCATAGATGGCGGTGTGGAAGTCGCGGTTGCTGCCGGTGGCTTCGCTGGGGACGTCCTGCGGGTAAAACGACTTGAGTATCGCCTCATTGCCGGGCAGGAAGCAGTCGGCCTGCTGGTGTTGGCGGTAGAGGATGCAGCACTCGAGCGTGAGGGGTAGCTCGGCCAGGCCGGGCACCGAGATCTCACTACCGGGCACGAGGTGCAGCCCGAGCGTGGCGACCTTATCCTCGTTGTGCCCGGAGTGGGTGCCGAGGTAACTGATGAGGCGCGCGGGGTGATCCATGCCGGGGGCGGGGAGGTTGACGGTGAACTCGGGGTTGCGGTCGAGTAGGCCGTGGGTGAAGCGTCCGGTGCGGACGTAGGTGATGAAGAGGGGGCGGTTCCACTCGATGCCGAGCATGCCCCACGAGATGGTCATCGGGTTCACGCGACCGTCGGCTGAGGCGGTGATGGTCACGCCCCGGCGGAGGGCCCGGAGGATGTGCCCGTAATGCTCGGTAAGCTCGACGGGCGTCTTGTTGAATGCTTGTGTCATTGTGTGCTTGTTGCTTTTATAACCTTGAAACGAGGCGCGAAGGAAGGGCTTTTCGTCAGCCGGTGTCTCTTGCTGGTATCTTCTTTTCTTCTCTTGATAGCCTTCTTTTCTTCCCTTGATAGAAGAAAAGGTCCCTGCCGGGGCAGGGAAGTTTGGCAGGGGACCTCTTAGTCTGTCATCTACTCAACAAACACCTCAACGCCTCAACAAACAAACGCCTCAACGACTCAACGCAACTCGAGGCGGACGATGCGCTGGTTGAAGCGGCGGTGGAAGTAGGGGATGTGGTAGAGGGTGCGGAAGATGAAGGGGAAGCGTCCGCGGGAGTGGTCGCTCATGTAGTACTCGCGGACGAGGTGGATGCGGGGATTCCAGTGCTCCATCTCGTGGGTGTCGAGGACGGACCATTTGAACTCGACCGTCTTATCGGCCTTCTTCACGACGTCGTGATGCTTGGCGTTGTTTACGAGCGAATAGGCCAGCATGTCGAAGAGGATGGTGGTGCCGTCGGGGAGGTCGCGGCAGATGGCGTCGAAGAAGTTCCGCACCTCGGCCTCGGTGAAGTACATCAGCACGCCTTCGAGGATGAGGAGCACGGGCCGACCGTGGGCGCGGACGGTGTCGATCCAGCGGAAGTCGAGGAAGGACATGGCCAGGTAGGTGTTGCGCTCGGTCTCGGGCAGGAGGCGGCGGCGGAGGTCGATGGCCTCGGGCAGATCGAGGTCGTACCAGTGGGTGACGGCGGGGCGACCCAGGCGGTCGTAGCGGGCGTCGATGCCGGCGCCGAGCTGTATGACGACGGCGTCGGGGTGGGCTTGGAGGAACTTCTTGGCCTCGCGGTCGATCAGGTCGGCGCGGATGCAACAGCCGACTTGCGACATGGTGCCGCCCCGGAACTTCGTGAAGTCATAGTCTATGCGGTCCATGATTTCGACCGCCTTCGGGTCGCGCAGCAGGGCGTCCGGCCGATTCGTTTCGGTGGCCTTGGCCCAGAGGGTGATGAGCATGGTTTCGGGTACGCCCGATAGTTTATCTGCTTTCATATTCTGATGGTGTTTATCGTTATGCGATCTTGTTTTACGGCGCAAAAGTATCTCGTCTGAACGGTGATCAAAATCCCTAATTCGGGGGAGGATGAGGGGGGCAATGAGGGGTGCGCTAACAGGTTCGGAACGTATCGAGACCACGTTCCGAGGTACCCAAGACCACGTTCCGAACCTATCGAGACCACGTCCGGAACGTATCAAGACCACGTTCTGAACCTATCAAGACCACGTCCGGAACCTATCGACACCACGTCCGGAACGTATCGCAACCACGTTCCGAACCTATCGAGACCACGTTCGGAACGTATCACAACCACGTTCGGAACCAACTATTCCCCTCAAAAGCAGAAGTCTCGATGTCGGAGTAAGTGGACTGATAATTAGGCAGAAAGGGGTCGATATGCTTCCGGTTGCGTCGAGCGTAAAAGGCAGAAAAGTGCGATTTTAGGCAGAAGTTCAGTTACCAAAGCATTACCCCGCCCCGCGACAGGCAACGAGG
>CALHPT010000040.1 GCA_938036405.1 uncultured Tannerella sp. | reverse complement strand
TCAGAGGCGCTACTTCTTCGGCAGGGCATCTGACCAGCCCGGCGTCTGAGTCACACCGAAGCCGGCGTTGATCTCGTCAGCAGGGATGGGATAAACAAGGTCAGAGATCTTGTAGTTCGTGTAGGTATACTTCTCATTCGGCGCACCGATGGCGTAAACCTCAGTCTGCTCATCCCAACGGCGGAGGTCCCAGAGGCGGAAGCCTTCTTGGAAGAGCTCACGGGCACGCTCGTCTTTGAGAAAGCTATAGAGGGCTTCCTTGGTTTGGGGCAGATCGCTAACGGCCTTGATCGAGACGTCTCGACGAGCCACGCTGAGCAGAGCTGTGCGGGCAGCCTCGAGGTCGTTCTTCTGGAGGAGTGCTTCGGCTTGGATGAGGTACATCTCAGGGGCATTGACGATGTAGTTCGTAGCGAAATAGGGCGAGCTACCGGCTAAGTTGAACTTACCGCTGCCGTAGTACGGCGTCGCAGGTTTGTTTCGTGGCCCCCATGTCATGATGGATCGGCGGGAATCCGACTCCTTATACAGCCGCTGCAATTTCGGGCTCGGGCTGAAGCAGTAGGCGCTCCAAACGTTACCGAGTGAGGAGGCGCCGAAGTTCTTCGTGGCATTGATGGCCAGAGAGAAGAAGGATTCGTTGTTGCTCTGCTCGCCGGCATAGAGGGCACGGTAAGCAGCGGGCGTATCGGCCAGTGAGGTGACCTTGGCAGAGTCTAACGCAGCGCGTGCGTGGGTGATGGCCTCGTCCCAGTTCTCCATATAGAGGTAAGCACGTGCCAAGACGCCGTGAGCGGCCGGGATGCGCCAGTAGACGCGCTCGGTGCGGCTACCACCGGATTTGAAGTGTGCCAGAGCGTTCTTAAGATCGCTCACCACAGCGGCGTACGATTCGCCCACTGTGGAGCGCGCTACCTGCGCCTCGGGAAGGATGACCTGATCCGAAATAACGATGCCCGGACGATCGGAGAAATCCGAGCCGTTGACCTTGATCTGATGGCTGAAGATGTTCGTCAGCATCAGGCGGGCATAGCCACGCATGGTGTAGGCCTCGGCCATGTCGCGATCGAGTTCTTTCTTCTCATCGTTCGAGGCCTTGTCATAGAGCGCCTGTGCACCGACAATAACGCGGGTAGATTGGTTGATGGCCTTGTAGCCATATTCCCAGATGTCGGCCAAATAGCCTTCTGTATCCAAATAGGTGTAACCGTAAATGGCAGACCAGTGTCCGGTGACGCCGTTCCAGTAGGTAACGTCGGTAGGGATGTCACCGATGGCAATGGCGTAGTTACCGGCGAAACGGTAGTTGTAGAAGTTGTCGTAGGTGCCGTTGAGGGCAGAGCTAACGACGGGCACAGTGGTGAGCCCCTCAGAGAGGTCTTGCCCCCGGTAGAACTTCGTGTCGAGAAAGCTGTCGCCGCAGCCAGAGAGTCCGGCTGTCAACGCTGCAGCAACGAGTGTATGAATGAGGATTTTCTTCATTGCTATTCTTCTTGAATGGGTCATGAATTAAAATGTGATTTGAACGCCACCGATGAGGGTCCGCGAAGCAGGATACTGCCAGGCGATGTACCCATTGTCGTAGGTCTCGGGGTTATACCCGACGAAGTCCGAAGCGGCGAAGGTGTAGAGGTTGTCTACGGAAGCGTAGACGCGCACGCGGTTCATGTACGCCTTCTTAGTCCAGTCGGCAGGCAGGGTGTAGCCCACAGTCAGGTTGCTGAAGCGCAGGAAGTCTCCACTGTAAACAAAGCGCGTAGAGCGTTGCGTGGCCTGGTTCGGATCGCCGAAGATGTATTGCGGATTCTTGGCGTCCTTATTTTCGGGCGTCCATGAGTCTTCCACCACACGCTTGAGCGCCGGGCGGTTGTTCATGCCCCATCCGGTGAAGGAGGCGCCGAAATCAAACACCTTGCTGCCCAAGCGATAGTTGAACGTCGCAGAGGCGTCGAGGCCTTTCCACGTGAGTGAGGTGCCGAAACCGCCGTACACTTTCGGGTCGGCCGAACCGACGTAGCGCTTAGCAGCCTTGCTGTAGTTGCTCGTAGTCTCGTTGCCTTCCTTCTTGAGATACCACAACGGTTTACCCGTCTCGCGATCCACACCGGCGTATTCCTTCATCCAAAATTGGCGATAGGGGCGTCCCTCTTCAATGATGGTGTAATTGCCTTCGATCGGCTTATGGTCAGCCAGCTCGATCACCTTGTTTTGGTTATAGGTCATGTTGACGTAAGCCGTCCAGTTGAGGGTTTTGTTGCGAACTAAGGTGCCGTTGAGGGCTACTTCAACCCCCTGGTTACGGATGGAGGCAATGTTCTTCAGCAGCTCTTTGAAGCCCGTGGGACGAGACATAGGCACATTATAGAGCGCGTCGGTAGTGGCCTCGTTATAGAAGTCTACGGAGAGGTTGTAGCGGTTGACGAAAGAGAGGTCGAAACCGACGTCGAACTTCTTCGACGTTTCCCACGTCAGCTCCGGGTTAGCATACTGTTCGGGGGCGATACCGGCGGCCAGATTGTAGTTGTGCCCGGCGCCATAGAGGCCACGCGCGGCATACCAACCGATGTCTTGATTGCCGACCGTACCATAGGATACGCGCAGCATGGCGTTCGTGAGCTTCGAGTTGTCCTTGAGGAACTCCTCGCCCGAAACGCGCCATTTGCCACCCACGGACCAAAAGTTACCCCAGCGGTGGTTGGCTCCGAAGACGGACGAGCCGTCGCGACGCAACGCCAACGAAGCGTAGTACTTATCGGCATTGGAGTAATGAGCATCCATGAAGTACGAAGCCAGACGTGCCTCGCGGATGCTGACCTGCTCATCCTTCCAACTGGCAGCCGTAGTCAGTTCGCGCTGGCCGATAGAAGCATAGGGGAAATCGGAGCCGGTGAGGTCGGTGTACGAGTAATGTTTGCGCTGCGACTCCTGACCGATGAGGACGTTGAGGTCGTGTGCATTGATCCGTTTGTTCCATCCGGCGATGTTGGTCCAGGTGACGATCGTGGAGCGCGAGGTGTACTGCGATCCGGAGCCGTTCTGCTGCATGCCGTCGGGGTCGTAGATGGCGCTGTTGTAGCCATATTCGTTGAGGTCGTTGATGTTCACGCCGAGCGTAGTCTTCACGTAGAAGCCGCGGCCGAGGTCAACTTGCAAATACGGGCTGAGATTGACCACCTGCGTCTTGGTGCGGTTGATGTTACCCAGCTCGGGATCGTTCACGGCCAACGGATTCACCTCATCGATGTGCGTGTAATTCCCGTTCGCATCGCGCGGCGTGTAGAAAGGCTTCATTAGCGAAACGGCAGCTACCAGCGGGCTATTCATCGTACCGGAGAGACCCTGCGAGAAGCCGTTCTTAACGGAGTAGCTGAACGAGGTGTTAGCACCCACGGTGAGGCGGTTGAACTTGCTATCCACGTTCAGTCGGCCGGTAAAGCGAGAAAAGTCCGAGTTGATCACGATACCTTCTGCATCCATATATCCGAGGCCGAGGTAGTAGCCCGTCTTGCCGGTGCGGCCGGAGACGTTCAGGTTGTAGTCCTGATAATGACCCGTACGCGTAACGAGGTCGAACCAGTCGGTGGACGAAGTGCCGTCCCAGCCATAGTTCTTCGTCAAGGCTTTATAGGCCGCATCATAGTCGGCTGCACGACCGGCGGCCACCCATCCCTTGGCGTAGAGATCCATGGACGATTTGGCGTCGGCGTAGTCCATATTGTGGTTGCCCACAGAAACAGATCCCTGCTTCATCTCAAAGTTCACATTCGTAGCGCCTTCAGCACCCTTCTTGGTGGTGACAACGATGACACCGTTACCCGCGCGCGAACCGTAAATAGCCGTCGCGGCAGCGTCCTTGAGGATGGTGATACTCTCGATGTCAGCGGGGTTCAGTGCAGACATCGGGTCCACGTTGTTGTTGCTCGTGGAGGAGCTTCCCTCGTTTTCGGCATTCACAGGCACACCGTCGATGACGTACAGCGGAGCCGTACCTGAGTTGAGCGATCCGCGGCCGCGCACGAAGACGCTACCGAACGTTCCGGGCATACTCGAGGCATTGTTCATCTGCACGCCTGGCACAGCGCCCTCGAGCGACTTCATAAAGCTGGCGTCGGTCTTCTTCTCCAACGCGTCTTTATTGACGATGGCGGCGGCACCGGTAAATGAGGCGCGGCGCTGCGTGGTATAGCCGGTGACTACGACTTCGTCGAGCAACTTATCATCGCTCTTGAGGCTGATCGTCAAGCGGGGCGCTACGGCCACTTCTTGCGTCTGGAAGCCGATATAAGAGACGACTAACGTCTTGGCACCTGCGGGCACCGAGAGGGTGAAGTGTCCGTCGATGTCCGTCACCGTACCCGTCGTCGTACCCTTCACTAATACGGAAGCACCGATGACCGGCTCTCCGTCGTCAGCCGAAGTGACGGTTCCCGTCACGTTCGACACTTGGGCCGTAGCCCAGCCGACCCCCAGGAGGAGGAAGGCTAACATGTACAGTACTTTTTTCTGCATACTCTTTGTTTGATTAGTAAAACGGTTTGTTTTTTGCGGGCGCAAAACTATTTCTATTGGGATCATTTCCTATCATCCCCCCGTGAAATAGAATATCTGCCACGCATTCCCCCCAACAAGCAGAATAATTGCACGGCAGAGGCGTCGGTTAGCTATTCCCACGCAGAATATTATTCCCTCACCCGGTCGGGCCTTCAGCGCGCAGAACTCATACGTGCAGGGCGAGCACACGCCCTCCTTCTACCTTTGCGGCGCCCGAGGGCAGGCCGTATGCCCGCCCCGACACCTATAAACCCTTTTGATTACTGCGGCCCGAATCCGCATAACTGCTTACCCCCTATGCTCACCACCGCCTCCCTCCCCGACTTCGGTATGAACATCGACACCGAATTTCATAGCAAAGTGATCCTCTCGGTCATCGTTCTCGCCACCGTTTGGCTGCTCCGCCTGGCCATCCTGCGCATGGTTTGGAAGAGCACGACCAACCACAAGATTCGCTACCGCTGGAAGCGCGCCCTCTCTTTTGCCGCTCCGGCCTGCCTCTTCCTCTTCGTGGCGCTGGTCTGGATCAACGCCTTCCGACACGTCAGCACCTTCCTCGGCCTCCTCTCGGCCGGCATCGCCATCGCCCTCAAAGACCTCCTGGAGAACATGGCCGGATGGCTCTTCATCGTCATTCGCAAGCCCTTCGCCGTGGGCGACCGCGTACAGATTGGCGACGACCGCGGCGACATCATCGACATCCGCCTCTTCCAGTTCACCATCCTCGAGATCGGCAACCGCATTGACGCCGAGCAGAGCACAGGCCGCATCATCCACATCCCCAACGGCCGCGTCTTCACCACCCCCCAGGCCAACTATGATCAGGGCTTCCGGTATATCTGGAACGAGGTCAGCCTCCGCCTGACCTTCGACAGCAATTGGCAACGTGCGCGTGAGATCCTGCTCGAGGTGCTTAACCGTTACGGCGGCGACGTCGTCCCCGACGCCGAGCAGGGGCTGAACGAGGCCAGCAAGATGTACTACGTGCACTACCAACACCTCACGCCCATCGTCTACATCGCCCTCATGGAGGACGGCATCACCCTGACCGGACGCTATCTCTGCGAGCCGCGCCGTATCCGCAGCACCGAGTCCGCCATCTGGGAAGACCTCCTGACAACCTTCGCCACCCACAACGACATCCGCTGGGCTTACCCCACACGGCGGTTGGTTCATTAAGCTGCAATGGGGGCGGCTACGGTCGCCGTTGGGGTTGTAGTACCTCAAACTTGGCCAACACCATACTTCTGCTTTTTGTATCACTAAACAGGGCCCCTACCGGGGCTGGGAAGCTTGGCCGGGTACCAGAATAAACTGCCCTGCCTCGGCAGAGGCCTGCGCAAGGGTAAACAGGGCCCCTGCGGGGGCCGCGAAGTTTGGCAGGGTACCAGAATAAACTTCCCTGCCTCGGCAGAGGCCTGCGCGAAGCTAAACAGGCGCCTGTTTGGGGCACTCCAGCCTGCGCGAAGCTAAACAGGCGCCTGTTTGAGGGGCGGCAGACCATTTTTCGTTTGTAGGTTTTAGTTTTTCGCCCCCTACGCCCCTACCTTTGTCCCATCATCATCAAAATAGCAGACCATTATGAAGAAGTATCTCATCTTACTGGCAGCCGTCATCATGGCGCTGACCGCGTGCGAAGGGCCCATGGGGCCTCCGGGACCTGTCGGACCGCAAGGCCCTCCGGGAAATGGAAGTTCAGGCGAAGGAGTGAATTGGAAAATCGAACAATATACCATCTATGAAAAGGACTGGAAGTTAGTAGGCGGACGTGATGCGTTGGGCTCGCACTACATGTGCGAGTTTCCTAATGTGAATTGGTTAACCAATAGAGTTTTCAATGACGGGAAGCTCGTCGGATACCGCGTACTGACGCTCGACAACGGCAGCAAAGTCTACACCCCCCTTCCCCACATCATCCCTCGCGGACAGAAGGAGGGTAACAACGATAAGCTCTGGAGTGAATACTACACCTTCGACTACCAGCCGGGATCGATCGCCTTCTACGCCCATTACACCGACTTCTACACCGGCAACCGACCACCGGAATGTGTCTTCCGTATCGTCGCAACATGGTAAACCACACACCGACGATGGCTGACGAACAATTTGATTTAGTAGCCAAAACGCTCTACGGACTGGAGGATGTGCTGGCCGACGAGCTTCGCGCGCTCGGTGCCGAGGGCGTGGAGACCGGCCGACGCATGGTGGCTTTTCGTGGCGATAAGGCCATGCTTTACAAGGCCAACTTCCACTGTCGAACCGCCCTGCGCATCCTCAAGCCCGTGGCCCGCTTCCGTGCCGAGAACGCGGACGAGGTCTACGAGGCCGTCAAGGCCGTGGAGTGGGAGCGATACCTCTCGCCCGAACGCACCTTCGCCGTGGACGCGGTCATCTATTCCGAGAATTTCCGCCACTCCAAGTTCGTGGCTTACCGCACGAAGGACGCCATAGCCGACCGATTCAAGGAGTGCACCGGCCAGCGCCCCTCCGTACGCCTGAGCAACCCGGACATGGCGATTCATATCCACATCTCGCACAACGATTGCACGCTGGCCCTCGATAGCTCGGGCGAGAGCCTGCACCGCCGCGGATACCGCGTGGAGCAGGGCGAGGCGCCGCTGAACGAGGTCTTGGCCGCCGGCATGATCCTCCTGACCGGATGGCGCGGCGAGTCGCACTTCGTCGACCCCATGTGTGGCTCGGGCACCCTGCTCATCGAAGCCGCCATGATCGCCCTCAACATCCCGCCCGGCGTCTATCGCAAGGGCTTCGCCTTCGAGCGCTGGCCAGACTTTGACCGCGAGCTTTTTGAGACGATCTACAACGACGACTCTGGGGAGCGCGATTTCGAATTCCTCTGTCACGGCGCCGACATCTCCGCCGACGCCATCCGCCGCACCGAGCGCAACGTGCGCAGCGCCGGCCTCTCGCGCTACATCACGCTCCGCACCATGCCCTTCCAGCAGTTCATGCGCGCACCGCAGCCCGCCATCCTCGTCACCAACCCGCCCTACGGCGAGCGCATCGCGATGGACAACGTGGCGGAGCTTTACGGCATGATCGGCGAACGGCTGAAGCACGTCTTCATGGGCTGTCAGGCGTGGATCTTGAGCTACCGCGACGAGTGTTTCGACCACATCGGCCTCCGCCCCAACGCCAAGCTCCAGCTGATGAATGGCGAGCTGGCGTGCGAATACCGCGGCTACGAACTCTTCGCCGGTACGAATAAGGACTATCGCAAGGCGCAAAGCGAAGCTCCGCCCGCCCGCCGATTCGAGCGCACCGAACGCACAGACCGCAGTGAACGATTCGAACGCAGCGAGCGGCCCGAACGCACAGAACGTAGCGAACGGTTCGAACGACGTGAACGTCCGGAGCGCGGTGAACGGTTCAAGCGTAGCGATCGTCCCGAACGTTCTCCCCGCGGCGAACGACCTGAGCGCACAGAGCGGTTCGAACGCACGGAGCGCAGTGAGCGGCCGGCCCGCAACACATTTACCGGCAAGCCCCGCCTCAGTCGGCGCGACCTCGACGCCCTACGCAAGGCTATCGACAAGCCGGACGCGATCGTATCGGAAGATCCGGAAGATTAATCCCTCCATCGCCACCGCGGCGCCAAGAAAAAGGGGGACGCACCTTGAGAATCCAATCTCGGTGCGTCCCCCTTTTGTTGTTACAAGTGATCGGTGACGAGTTACAGATCGAGGTCCATGCCCTTCGGATACTTCACGCTATAGCTGAAGGTGAAGGTGCGCGCCTCGCCGGCCTTGAGCGTCACGTCCCACGTCACGACGCCCGTCTCGGTGTTGTTCGTCGTCGGCGTGGTGGTGTCTTTCAGCAGCTCCACTTCGATGTTCTTCTGCGTCGAGATGGGATACTGATCCTTGAGCGTAAGGCGGACGTCGCTCTTGCGATTGTTCTTCACCGAGATCGTGTAGGCGAACACTTGCCGTGTGTCTGAACCGAAGACCTTCTTCGTGCTGAAGTCCTTCACTTTCTCACGCCGTATGGTGATGCGCTTGTCGGTGCCGAGCGTGAGGGTGAGCTTCTTCAGCGCCTCGGCGTTGTCGATGTAGGTCTCGCCGAGGTAGACGCCGTCGTAGGTGATCTGCGCCGATCCGCTGGGCAGATCCAGCTTGTCGCTCTCCTTGATTTCGGCCAGGAGGTAAGCCTCCGTGTCCAGCTTCGGCGCGGCGTGGTAGTAATAATCGGCGGCGGCCTCCTGGGTGCGCAGGTCGATGTTTTGCTCCTTGCCGTTGCCGGGGATGGTGTAGGGCAGATCGATGGCGTAGATGGTGGCCACGGCCGAGTTGTCGTTTACGATGACGTGATCATCGATTGATATCTCCATCGGCTTTTTTTTTTTTTTTTTTTTTTTTTTTTTTTTTTTTTTTTTTT
>CALHPT010000039.1 GCA_938036405.1 uncultured Tannerella sp. | reverse complement strand
AGGTTCGGAACGTATTCCAACCACCTCGGAACGTATTGCAATAGGTTCGGAACGTGGTGTCGTCACTCCTTTACAGTGGCTCCGCCACCCTCAAAGGTCGGCGGCAGGTTGACGAAGTAGAGCCGCCCCGTAGCGCGGGTGACGGCCGTGTAGAGCCAGCGATAAAAGTCCTCGCCCAGCATCTCCTCCGTCAGGTAGCCAACGTCCAGAAAGACGTTGCGCCACTGTCCGCCCTGGGCCTTATGACACGTGATGGCATACGCATACTTCGCCTGCACGGCGTTGAAATACGGATCTTCCTTCATCTTCTTCATCCGCGTTGCCTTCGTTTTTACCTCCTTGTAATCCTCGAGCACGGCATAGAAGAGGCGGTCGCTGTCTTCACGCGGTAGTGTGGGCGACTCGTTCCGGAGCGTCTCCGTCAGCACACGCAGCTCCACCTCCGCGGCATCGTCTTGAAACCGCACCAGCACATCGGTGAAGTGAAACCCGTACAGCTCCGTCACACGTCGCACACGCAGCACCTCCACAATCTCGCCGTTGGCAATGAAGCTCGACTCCGCATCCTTCGCCTGCGACCATCGGTAGTAGTTGTTCTTGACCACCATCAGGCGGTCGCCCCGCTCGATCTCCTCCTCACGCCCCAGGATGTACTGCCTGATGCCGTTGTTATAGCGTGCCGCACGCTTGTTCGACCGGCAGACGACGATCGTATCGTCCACCCCATCGCGACTGTAAGCCGACGCTATCTCTTCGATCAGATCCTCGCCCGTCACCTTCTGAATATCCGCGAACCCCTGCACCCTCAGCACCGGGAAACGCGCCGTCTCCGAGTTTCGCAGCCCATTACGGATCAGTGTGGCATTAAACAGGATCCCAGAATCCACATCCTGCCGCACCACCTGCGTCAGCGACACCTCACGCACCTCCATCCCGTACGCCCTGAGCCGCTCTGCGCTGAGTGCCGGACTCTCTCGCAGCATCACCGGCGGCAGCTGCGCCGAGTCGCCCGACAAAATCAGCCGGCACCCCTGGCCGTCTTCGTAGATGTATTCAATCAAGTCGTCCAGTAAATGCCCACTCCCGAAGGCATTCGCCCCGGCACTTTCGTTCGAGATCATCGATGCCTCGTCGACGATAAAGAGCGTGTTCTTCTGCAGGTTCTTTCCCAGCGAAAAGCTGCCGAAATCATTCGAAAACGACTTCTGTCGATAGATCTTTTTATGGATCGTGAAGGCGTCTCGCTCAGCATATTCGGCGAACACCTTGGCCGCCCTGCCCGTCGGAGCCAGCAGCACACTCGGCCGCTCCATCGCATGCAAAGCCTTCACCACCGCCCCCAGTACAGACGTCTTGCCCGTACCCGCGTATCCCTTAATAATCAGCAGCGATCTCGGAGCCGTGTCGGCCGCAAAAGCGGCAATGGTAGCAATCGCTTTTTGCTGCTCTTCTGTCGGTCTATACGGGAAATGCTCCGAAATCTTCTTGTAAATGTATCTGTCAACCATGCTCCAAGAATAATTTGCGATAAAGGTAGACCTTTGAAAAGAATCATACATTTGCAGCAATAAAATCATTCAAACAATCAAAATGTGAATATACAGATATGAGAATTACACTGAAGGTATTATTGGTTGCGGCGGTTGTGCTGCTGGTTTACATGTGTTACAGAAGTATCATGGGACCGATTGAGTTTGATAAAGAGCGGATAGCGCGTGAATCAGCCATTGAGAAGCGCCTGATCGATATTCGGACGGCTCAGATCGAGTATAAGAACAGAAACGGTCGTCATGCCGGATCTTTCGAAGAGCTGGCCAAGTTCTTGAATGAATCCAAGCTGCCGTTCGTCATTAAAGAAGGCGTTCTGACCGACGAACAACTGGAGAAGGGAATGACCGAAAAGAAAGCAGCTGAGATCGTTCGCCGTGCACGCCAAACCGGAAACAATGACGAGGTGATCAGAAACGGCCTCCAAAACTTCCGTCGTGACACGATGTGGGTATCCGCTAAAGACACCTTGCTGGGACGTGACTTCAACGTCGACTCTCTCGCTTTCATCCCCGTCAAAGGCGTGAACGCTAAGTTCGAGATGGACACTGCCACCCTCGAATCATCCTCCGGCTACACGGTGAAAGTCTTCGAGTGCCGTGTTCCTTACGACGTTTATCTGGGCGACCTGAACAAGAAGGAGCTGGCCAACCTCAAAGACAAAATGCGCAAGATGAGCAAGTACGAAGGCCTCAAAGTAGGTTCGGTGACAGAGATCAATAACAACGCCGGTAACTGGGAATAATCCGACAGAGCACCACCTCAGAAAACAGCATGAACCTTCGTGTTCCCGAATCGCTCACAGCGAGTAATTCAGAAGGATATAGAACGTCTGTCCGGCTTTGGCCGGGCGGACTTTCTTTTTCCGGTGGGATCCCTTCGGACGAGGGATCCTTTTTTTGTGAAGAAACGGAGGTCGACGTGACACGCCCCTATCTACAGACGCTCAGAGACCTCTTCCGCGAACATCCGTTCCTGAGTTATCCCTACGCCGCTGTCCGGATCGTCACCTCCGAACCGAACTACACGTTAGTGCCCGAAGCGATCTATGAAGACGAAGCCAAAGAGCGCCTCTATCGCTTCACCTTCGCCACACCCGTCGAGACCGTCGCTGTCCAACCTATGAGCGCATTGGAGTCCGTGTTGCTCTTTGGCCTGAGGCGCGACATGCACGAGTTCATCGCCCAAACGCAGCCCACCGCACACTGGGAACACGCCCTCGCCTCGCTGCTGCTCCGATGGCACGAGCGGAGCTTGCGCGCACTCCACGCCCACATGTACGCCGTCGTGCAAGACCGCACGATGGACGTCGCCTGCTTCGATCGCGGAGCTTTGCGATTCGTCAACCGATTTGAGGTCGAGAACCACGATGACATCATGTATTACCTACTCTACGTCTGGAAACAGCTGACGCTCGACCAACGCAACGATTCGCTCACCCTCTCGGCCGTCACCTCCGTGGCCTTCGACCTCAAAGAGAAGTTGCAGACCTACCTGAAAGACGTCCGCGTGGAAGCCATTCAAGAACTGTATCGTGCTGACGATCGCGCTGCCACCGTTGGGCTGACATAAACACCGCTAACACATGAGAATAATCCGAGGAATCTACGGTCGGCGACGCTTCCAAGTCCCGTCTACATTTGACGCCCGACCCACCACCGACTTTGCGAAGGAGAACCTCTTTAACGTGCTCGAAAACCTCGTCACTTGGGACGGTACACTCGCCCTTGACCTCTTTTCTGGCACGGGCAGCATCGCTTTCGAGCTGCTTTCGCGTGGATGCAGTCGCGTGACAGCCGTCGAAGCCGACCGTACGCACGCCGCTTTCATCGCCGACGTGGCCCGCCGACTCGCCCCCGCTCCGGGCACCTTCACACTCGTCCGCGGCGATGCCTTCCGCTACCTCCGCACCGCCCCTCCCTTCGACCTCATCTTCGCCGATCCTCCCTATGCTCTCCCCCGATTGTCCGAGCTTCCCGAAGCCATCTTGGGTCGCGACATCCTCCGCCCCGGAGGCCTCTTCATCCTCGAACATCCCGGCACGTACGACTTCTCCGCGCATCCCCTCTTCGCCGAAATGCGCACCTACGGAGCTGTCCATTTTTCCCTCTTTCGCGCTCCCGAAGAGTGATCCTCGATTAAAGTGAAAATCACTACAAATCGGCTTAAACACCGCTTCCTATAAGACATTTTCCACAGAAAAGTGGATTTTGTTTCTATATTTGCCCCCGTTCATTCAAATAACATCAAACAGATATGAAAAGGATAGGATTGTTAGGAGTTACTCTTTGCTTGGTATTGATGATCGGAACCGTTTCGTGTAAATCGAAACAGAGCGCCTACAAAGCAGCTTATGAGCAGGCCAAGGAACGCGAAATATCAAGCGACGAGCCCTCAGAAGAAGAAATCGCCCCCGTAACGAAGTCGAAAGACGCTGGCGAAACACGACAAGAGAAAATCACTCCCGTGGAAGGTGAAGACGGCGACGCCATCAAGCTCTACAGCGTCGTGATCGGCAGCTTTAAGAACCGCACCAACGCATTCTCCCTCAAGGAGCGCATGCAGAACGAAGGCTACACCCCCGTTCTTGGTGAAAACGAACAAGGCATGCTCCGCGTCATTGTCACCAGCTTCGAGACAAAAGCTGAGGCCGAAAAGAGCCGCGACGCCATCCGCTCGAAGTATCGTCCCAACTTCCAGGACGCATGGGTTTTGGAACGCACCTATTGATTCCTTTCGCCGCAACAGTTGAATCCAAACGATCATAAAAAGGATGTCTGCCCAACCCAACGGCCGGCATCCTTTTTTTATGCCCTCATACAAAACCCGTACAGATAGATTGACATGCGCATAGAAAAAAACTTCTCCCTCAAGGATTACAATACCTTCCATCTGCCCGCCCTCACACGCTGGTTCATGGAGTACGACAACGAAGAAGAGCTCGGCCGCATACTCCGCGACGAATACTTCCAAGAGCTCCGCTCCCTCCACATCGGCGCTGGCAGCAACCTCCTTTTTGTAGCCGACTTCAACGGCATCATCGTCCATTCATGCATCCGCGGCATCACCGTCGCCCGTGAGACCGATACCGAGATCATCCTCCGCATTGGCGCTGCCGAACGCTGGGACGACGTCGTCCAATACGCCGTCAATCGCGGCTGGGGAGGCATCGAAAACCTCTCCCACATCCCCGGTGAATCCGGCGCCGCAGCCGTCCAGAACATTGGCGCTTACGGCGTCGAGCTGAAGGACGTTGTCGACAGCGTCGAGACCTTCAACCAGCTCACTTTCGAGCCCCGCACCTTCCCCGTCGACGCCTGCGAATACGCCTACCGCCACAGCATCTTCAAAGACGAAGAGCGCGACCCGCACATCGTCACCCACCTCAACTTGCGGCTCCAAAAACGCCCCGTCCTGCACCTCGACTACGTCCCCCTGCGCGATGCCCTCAGCGCCGTCGCCAGCCCCACGCTCAGCGATGTCCGCGAGGCCGTCGGTGCCATCCGCCACAGCAAACTGCCTGACCCCGACCGCCTCGGCAATGCCGGCAGCTTCTTCATGAACCCCCTCGTCGACCGCGCTCAGTTCGACGCCCTCCGTGTCCTTCACCCCGACATCCCGTCCTACCCCGCGCCTGATGGACGCGTCAAAATCCCCGCCGGCTGGCTCATCGAACGCTGCGGGTTTAAGGGCTTCCGCGAGGGCGAAGTCGGCGTCTACGAACATCAGGCGCTCATCATCGTCAACCACGGCCGCGCCACTGGCGACGAGATCGCCCTCTTTGCCGAGCGCATCCGCCGCGCCGTCAGCGACCGCTTCGGCATCCTCCTCACACCCGAAGTCCGCTACGTGGAGTGATTTCCTACCCTTGCTGAAGCAAATGGTTTAGAGGTGGCGCCGAAAAGGTGTCACCTCTTCTTGTTTTATGCCAAAATGTCCGATCGAAGTCTCCAAAACGATCGTAGCCATGCTTACACGACTCATCGAAACACCCAAAGACAGCTCCATCATGCTCGCTCGGTTCGCCAAAGACCTCAAGACGTCTCCCATGGCGTAATTTCTTGTTAGCAAGGGAGTAAATGAGAATTTGATAGTGCTTTCGGAAAGTTCCGAAAGTACTCTGCACATTTTATGAGTCTCTCGGAACTTTCCGAAAGTACGCTGCACATTGTATAAGTCTTTCGGAACTTT
>CALHPT010000038.1 GCA_938036405.1 uncultured Tannerella sp. | reverse complement strand
CCGGATCCGCCATGCGTGCCAGCTCACGCGCGCCGTATGACCGCTTCAGCTTCATTCGGCCGTCTCCTCCTTTCGTTCTTCGGCCTGCCGGCGCATGCGGTTAAAGGCATGGCACTTGCGCTTGACGCGCCTGAGGTCGCCTTCGCAGTCCTTCTTCACGGTGTCGATCTCGCGCAGCCCTTCTACGCCATTGGCCCGGCAGACGTCCGAGATGTCCGTCGCGCTCAGTCCGGGCATGGCCACGAAGCGCCGGCCGATGCGGGAGTAGATCTCCTTGTAGCCCTTCTTGTTCAGGCGCAGGCCGCGGCGCACCTTCTTCTCCAAGTAGTCTGTGGCCATCAGCACGATGCCACAATAGTCCTCTAACTTGTTGTAGAAGGTGATGAAGAAGAACATCACCTGATCGCTCAGCTTGTCGGCTTCATCGAGGATGATCAGCGGGTTCTCGCGTCGCTTGAGCTCCATCACCACGTCGTCCACCATGTCGCCCACCGTATCGCCCGCGGGGTTCTTGCCCATCACGCGGAGCAGCTCGCGGAGGAAGGTCTTGCGGTTCCAGTATTCCGAGCAGGCCAGCACGTAGACGTTCGGGTTTTCGGCCCCGTAATGCGCAGCCGTCAGCGATTTGCCTGTCCCCGCCTCGCCGCACACGGCCAGCACGAGGGCATTCTCCTGCGCGTCAGCGAAGATCTCCGACAGCGCCTTGTAGTTCCTTGTTTCCACTATGTTCCATCTGGTTTGTTTCACTCCGATCTGTGCCGCTACGCTGCGCCACATCTTTTCGTTGATCAGCTCCCACTTGCCGGTCACGATCTGCGTCACCGTGGCAGGGCTGACCCCCACTAACGAGGTGGCTGCCCGCTTTTGGCTGCCCTTCATCTCGCAATACTCTCCGAGTCGCACCCGGATCATCTCTTTTTCTTCGTTCGTTATCATTTTATAGTTCGTTCAAGTAGTTGTAATCGTCTTCCAAGGCGGGTACCAGCATGGTCTCGCGCTTGAGGGCGTTGCCGATGTCTTCTCGCACCGCCTGCTGTCTCTTCTCTTTTTTCTTTTCGCCAGTCGGTGTCTTCTTTTCGGGCTGCTCTTGTCGCTGCCTGTAGGCCGCCTCCTTCGCTGCACGCTCCACGCCGCGCAGCTGGGGCATCCGGAGGCCATACAGGCCGGGGTGCATGCCCTGCCGCTCGAGGAGCTGTTCGGTGGCCTCCTGCATGTTCGCCCGCGCCACCTTGTTGGCCAAGTTCATCCGGCTGATGAAGCTGCGATCCTCGGCTGTCTGCTCCTGACGGGCGCGGCTGACCTCGATGTACTTCCGGGCGAAGGTGACGAAGCGCAGCTGCCCCTGTGTGTCTCGCGTGTAGAGCGCTACGGTGGTCATGTCTTCCGGGTCGTAGCCGACGAAGAAGTCGCGGCCTACGTTACCCCGGAGGAACTCCCCATCAGGCAGGCCGTCCGGGGTCAGCACCTCCCACGTGTAGCGACGGCCGTCGATCGTCTTCTTCAGCCCCGAGGCGGTGTATTTCGAGGAGTGCTCCTCGTCCCGCTGGCCGAAGATCCGGAGCATGTCGAGCGCCGTGACGGCCGTCGATTCGGGGTTGACGGACTCTCGGTACATGTCGATCCGCCGGCGGCCCGTGGCCGGGTGCGGCGCCTCGTTCCACTCCTGACGACGCCGGGCGTAGAGCTGCCGGATCTCCTCAAGGGAGGGCAGGTCGCGCCGGTTGGCGAGGATGAACTCGCGGTTGGCGTGGCTCTCGTCCTTCTTGGCCGTCACGTTCTGACCGGTGAAGAACCAGTCGCGGTGCAGGTAGTCGGCTTGAAAGCGGCCGAAAGCGCTCTCGATCGTTTTCGACTTTCCGTTGTAGGGCTGCGTGGGGATGGCCAGCTGGGCCATGCTGCGGAAGAAGTCGCTATTCTTCAGTTTGCCGTGTCCGCCTTGGTTGTCGAAGCGGATCTCGTACGGCTTGCGGCCGGAGGTCTGGAGGGCCATCTTGTAGGCGAAGAATTGTGCCTCCACGTCCTCCCGCGGGCTGATGTGGTAGCCCAGCAAGACTTCGCTGTAGGCGTCCATCACCTCGTAGACGCAGCAGGTGGCTACGCGTCCCTCCGAGTCGCGGTAGTAATAGTTCAGGCGCGTACCGTCGCCGTACCAGATGGCGTCGCGCACCTCCGGCAGGGCCGTCTTGTGGTGGCGGGTGAAGAGCTCCTTGGCTTTCAGCTCGCCGTGGCGGAGGCCGTACCACAGCGGGCGCACCTCGGGCCGATCAAGGAGGCGCCGGATGGTGTTCTCCGAGCGGACGGGCTTCCACCCGCGCTCTCGGGCCACGCGGTTATACGCCTCGAAGAGCTGCTTTACCGTCAGGCGGTCGACGGGTGTGGCGTAGCGGGCGATGAGCCATTCTCTGGCCTCCTCCTCGAGGCGCAGGGCGGTGTCGTTGCCGTAGTTCTTCGATACGAAGGCGGCGTAGCCCTCCTCCTTGAAGCGCATGACGAGCCGGCGGAAGCCGCGTTCGCTGGCTGGCAGCGAGTTGGGCAGACCCTTCGTCTGTTGCTCGGCGGCATAGGCGACGGAGTCGCGCCAAAACTCACCCATCG
>CALHPT010000037.1 GCA_938036405.1 uncultured Tannerella sp. | reverse complement strand
GTCCGATCCTCGAAGAGGTAGGCGATCGAGAGCTGATCACACCTATTGAGCGCTACGGAGTGCGCTTGCTATCAATCGGATTCTTTGTCAATCCCGAGAGCCCCGTACTCTGGCGTGGGAGTATGGCTAGCAATGCGCTCAAGCAACTCATTAGCGAGACGCACTGGGGCGAACTCGATTACCTACTCATCGACATGCCTCCAGGGACAAGTGACATCCACTTAACCCTCGTACAGACCCTAGGTCTCACCGGCGCAGTCATCGTGACGACACCACAGCAGGTAGCCTTAGCCGATGCGATCAAGGGTATCGGCATGTTCACAGATGAGCAAGTCCAAGTCCCCATCCTAGGGCTTATCGAGAATATGGCGTGGTTCACCCCGGCCGAATTACCAGAGAACCGGTACTACATTTTTGGGCGCGAGGGTTGCAAGCGCTTGGCCGAGGAGTTGGGTGTGCCCCTGCTCGGGCAGATACCGCTCGTGCAGAGCATCTGTGAGAGTGGTGACGTCGGCGAGCCGGCCGCGCTGGACGAACATACGGTCACCGGCATGGCCTTCCGGCAGCTGGCCGAACGTGTGGTGGAGCGTGTGGCCTATCGCGAGCAGCACATGGCACCCACGCAGAAGGTCGAAATCACGCATTCATAACCCGTCGTGGACATCTCCGCCGATATCCGGCAGTTCATTGCCGATCACGTAGCGGACGACACGAACTCGCTTCTGTTAGCAGCGGCACGTTACCCCCAGGTAGACGTGCCGTTTGCCGTTATACAGATCGAATCGTACCGCCGAATTCGGGAGAAGTTGCCCCAGTGGTTCGCCGCGCGCCATCGGCTCGTCTTTCCCTCGCGCACGGCGGTCGAGCAGTGCTCCTCGGAGCGGACTGCGCGCTATAAACAGCGGCTCATCGGGGGTGACGTCAGTAGCCTCTGCGATCTGACGGGTGGCCTCGGGGTGGACACGGCGAGCCTGGCCGAGCGCGTGGCCCGTGTCGTCTATGTGGAGCGCGACCGCCCGACGTTCGAGGCAGCCATGCATAACTTTTCCGCCTTGGGGTTGGACAACGTGGCCGGCATCCATGCGTCGGCCGAGGACGCTCTCGCCACCCTGCCCCCCGTAGACATCTGCTATATCGATCCCTCGCGACGTGGCAGCGGCGACCGCCGACTGTTTGCGTTGGCCGATTGCAGTCCGGACCTTGAGCAGTTGCTCCCGACGCTGCTGGCCAAGGCCCCGACACTCATCGCCAAACTCTCGCCGATGCTGGATTTACAACATACGCTGGCCCGCCTACCTGGCACGTCGGACATCCACGTCTTGGCCGTCCGGGGCGAGTGTAAGGAGCTGATCTACGTCGTCCGGCGCGCCCACACTGCGCCGCCGATGATCCACTGCGTCCACCTCACGGCTGACGGCGCGGAGCAAATTTTTCGCTTCACCCCGGACGAGGAGCACGCCGCACCGTCGGCCGTCACCGGCTCCGTCTCGTCGTTCCTCTACGAGCCGAACGTGGCGATCCTCAAGGCGGGCGCCTTCCGACTCGTAGCCCAGCGGATGGGCCTCGGTAAGCTGCATGCCGACAGCCATCTCTACACGTCGAGCGCTGAAGTGACGGACTTCCCCGGCCGACGCTTCCGTGTGGATGAAGTGCTGCCCTTCGGCCGCCAACTGTCCCGCGTGATGGCCCGCACCGTACCCCAAGCGAACATCGCGGTGCGCAACTTCCCCCTTTCGCCCGACGCCCTCCGCGCCCGACTTCGGATAGCCGACGGCGGCGACGTCTACCTCTTTGCCACCACGCTGGCCGACGGACGCCGGGTGCTGATCCGTTGTGCACGCATCGGCTGACGGAGCATAGCCTGCTGACGGGACATAGAAAAAGGGTTGCCGAGCGCGTTTGGCTCAGCAACCCTTTTCTATTGCGTTCGGTTGCGGTGGAGCATTCGTGTCCACCGCCCACAGTTCCAGTTCTAATCGTCTCCTTGCAGCATGCGGAAGGCGCGGCCCAACTCACGGACGATGTCGCTCGCTACGAGACCCTCCTCAGACGATCGCGCCGCGGCCAGATCGCCCGCCGAACCGTGTAGGAAGACACCTACAACGGCCGCCGTGACGGGGTCGTACTGCTGCGCCATGAGTGCGGCGATGACGCCCGTCAGCACGTCGCCACTACCGGCCGTCGCCATGCCGGGATTGCCCGTGGGATTGATGTAGATCTGTCCCTGCGGCGTGCAGACGGCGGTGTAAGCGCCCTTGAGGACAATGCAGATGGAGTGCTCGACGGCGGTCACGGCCGCCTTGTGCAGGCGTGCGTAGCCGTTGGGGCTCTCGCCGAATAGGCGGTCGAACTCGCGCGGGTGGGGCGTCAGCACCGTGTCCGGCGGAAGGTGGGAGATAAGCTCGCGGTTGCGGGCCAGAAGGTTGAGCGCGTCGGCGTCGAGAAGGAGCGGCTTATCCACGGTGCGCAGCAAGCGCCCCAGCAGGACGGCCGTACGCTCCTCCGTGCCGATGCCGGGGCCGATGGCTATGGTGTTGAATTCCTGAAGGCTCTCCGGCAGCATGGTGACGCGATCGCGGTCCGAATCGAGGTGAAGCATGGCTTCCGGGAGGGCCGTCTGGAGCGTCGTCTCGCCCCGCTGAGGCAGGTGGACGGTCAGCTTACCCACGCCGCTGTGCATGCAGGCGGAGGCGGCCAAGAGTGCGGCGCCCATGCGGCCCTTACCGCCGGCGATGAGCAGCGCGTGGCCGAAGTCGCCCTTGTGCGCGAAGCGGCTGCGAGGGCGGAGCATGGCCTCTATATCCTCGTCGGTGATCATGAGGTAAGCCGTCGACGTTTTCTTCATAATGGTGGGGTGAAGGCCGATGGGGAGGGCCTTCCAGCGGCCCACGTAGACCTCGTTTTCGGGCAGCAGCATGGCCAGCTTGGGGAACTCGAAGGTGAGCGTCATTTTGGCGCGGATGATGCTGTCCGGGTTGTTGTTCAGGTTGTCTTCGCCGAAGAGTCCGGAGGGCATATCGATGGCGACAACGGTGGCGTCAGACTGGTTGATGTAGCCGACTACGGCGTCGTATCCACCCGTGAGCGGTCGGTTGAGGCCGGAGCCGAATAGGCCGTCGATGACGACGTCATGCTCAGTGAGTTCGGGTGGTTCGAAGTCGTCGATCACCTCGTAGAGGCGCACCTTTTCGTCGGCCAGGATGCGCTGCTTGTTCTCCTCACAGTCTGGGGAGAGGCGTTGGCCGGGGTTGAAGAGGTAGACCTCCGTGCGATACGACTCCTCGGCCAGCAGTCGGGCCACGGCCAGTGCGTCGGCGCCGTTGTTGCCCTGCCCAGCGAAGACGACTACGCGCCGCTGTTTGGAGAAGTTGCGCTTAAACTCATTGGTAAAGGTCACGGCCGCTCGCTCCACTAAGTCGATCGACGAGATCGGCTCGTGGTCGATCGTATATTGATCGATGCTCTTCAGTTTCGATGTCTCAAATATTTTAATCATGTCCGGTGAGGTTATGTGATTGAGTGTCCAAAGATACGGCAATTCGCAGCCTGCCATCGGTTTGCGACGGATCGTCATTGCGTTTGGGTGCAATCCCCGGTGGCCGATTGTACGATACAATCGGCTCAAAGGGTTTCTCGTGATTGTACGGTACAATC
>CALHPT010000036.1 GCA_938036405.1 uncultured Tannerella sp. | reverse complement strand
AGGCCCCGATAGACCCGAAACAGAAAGGAGAAAGATTTGCCCAAACAGCTCCATCAAACAATCATCCAATAAATTCAAAACAGCTTCTCATTTCTCACGTGGAACATCAACAATATGAATAAAGAATATCAGCGAAGCGACCTGGAGGTGATGTCACCGGCCGGGTCGTACGAGTCGCTCATGGCCGCCATTCAGGGCGGAGCCGACTCGATCTACTTTGGCGTCGAGGGGCTCAACATGCGCGCCCGATCGTCCAACAACTTCACCACGGACGACCTCCGCCGCATCGCCGCCACCTGCGCCGACCACGGCGTGAAGAGCTACCTGACGGTCAACACCGTCCTCTACGACGCCGATCTGGACACCATGCGACGCGTCATCGACGCCTCGCTCGAGGCCGGCGTCTCGGCCATCATCGCTGCCGACGTGGCCGCCATGAACTATGCCTCCGACATCGGCCAGGAGGTTCACCTCTCCACCCAGCTCAACATCGCCAACGTCGAAGCCCTCGCCTTCTACGCCCGCTTTGCCGACGTGGCCGTTCTGGCCCGCGAGCTCAATCTGGACCAAGTCAGCGCCATCCATCGGGCCATCCGCGAGCGCAACATCCGAGGCCCGAAAGGCGAGCCCGTACGCCTCGAAATGTTTTGCCACGGCGCCCTCTGCATGGCCGTCTCCGGCAAATGCTACCTCAGTCTGCACGAGATGAACGCCTCCGCCAACCGCGGCGCCTGCAACCAGATCTGCCGCCGCAGCTACACCGTCCGCGACCGCGAGACGAACCACGAGCTGGACGTCGACAACGCCTACATCATGTCGCCCAAAGACCTCAAGACGATCCATTTCCTCAACAAACTCATCGACGCCGGCGTACGCGTCTTCAAGATCGAGGGCCGCGCGCGGGGGCCGGAATACGTGCGCACCGTCACCTCTTGCTACGCCGAGGCGGCCGCCGCCTGCTGTGACGGCACCTTCGACGAGGCCCGCATAGCCGACTGGGACGAGCGCCTCTCGACCGTCTTCAACCGCGGCTTCTGGAACGGCTACTACCTCGGCCAGCGCCTCGGCGAGTGGACCCACCGCTACGGCTCCAGCGCCACGCGCCGCAAGGAGTACGTGGCCCGCGGCGTGAAGTACTTCAGCGGCATCGGCGTGGCCGAGTTCGAGATGGAGAGCGGCTCGCTCAGCGTCGGCGACGAGGTCGTGATCACGGGCCCCACCACCGGCGCCGTTTTCGAGACCATCCGCGAGATCCGCGTCGACCTCCAGCCCGTGCAGACCACCACCAAGGGCGAGCGATTCTCCATCCGCACCGCGGAAAAGGTTCGCCCCTCCGATCGACTCTATAAAATGGTCCCCGTTAGCCCTGCCGAAGCCCGTTGATGGGCCTTCCGCGGCGCGTTCGGGGATGTGCAGCGAAATGGAGTAGGTGAATTTGCCGTGTTTCAAAAAGCAGCCGTCGTATCAGTTCCAAAACAGAGTCTGTTTGTCGATCTATACCATATAGAGACGCTCAAACAGACTCTGTTTCTCTACATAGACCACGTATAGACTCAAAAACAGACTCTATTTCGTATCTCATACAATGTATAGATCAAGAAATAGACTCTATTTTATGGCCCATACATCAGATTGACCCCGAAATAGAGTCTTTCTCCCTATCCTTACAACGTATAGATCCCAAAACAGAGTCTGTCTTTGCATCTATACAAAAGACAGACTCAAAAACAGATTCTATTTCTCACTCCATACAACGTATACAATCAAAAACAGAATCTATTTCTCCACCCATACAACGTATAGATCGATAAATAGACCCTCTTTTTTGCTCCATACAAGAGCTACATTTCAAAACACGACTCCTTCACCTCCCCTTTTTCGGTGCATGTCCTGAAACTTGACGAATGCGGCAGAACATCGCCGCTACATATCTCGAAACTTGATGAGAGAACCTATACGCCGTTGAGGCGCATTCCAAAACTTGACGAGTGTGGCAGATCGCCGTCGGTGCACCCCCCTCAACGCCTCCCCAAAGGCTATTCAACGGGGCGCACACCACCAAAATGCGCCGTGTGCATCACGTCGGTCAACAAAAAAGCCAAGGACTGAATCAATCAATCCTTGGCTTTGCTTTTGCGTACCCAGACCCGGGGTCGAACCGGGATGGAAGTGAATCCACTGGTGTTTGAGACCAGCGCGTCTACCGATTCCGCCATCTGGGCCTTGCTGGAAGACGCCGCAAATATAGACGCATTTCCAAAACTGCGAAGGCTCGGCGGAAAAGGATGTGTTCGTGAGGAAGCGATTACTTCTTCTTCGAGCTGGCTTTGCCGTACTTCTCAGCCAGCGTTTTGGCGCGGGCTACGCGTTTGCCGTCGTCCGGGTGCGAGGAGAACATCTTTTGCACCGCCGACTGCTTGGCACCACCGGAGAGGTCGGCCAACTTCTGCAATCCGTTAGCCAGACCGTAGGGGTCGAAGCCAAGCTCGGCGCATTTCTTGATGCCGTACTCGTCCGCGGCCGACTCTTGCTTCTGCGAGAACTGGGCGCTGAGGAAGGCCTGCGTGAGCTTGTTGAGCTGCGTGTCGGAGAGTTTGCTGGCGGTGTTGCTGACGGCGCCGGCGGCATCGATGAGTCCGGCTGTCATGTAGGCCTGCTTCATGGCGTCCTTCACGTCGGTGTTGGCTACGTGGCCGATCTCATGACCGATTACACCCATCAGTTCGTCGTCGTCCATGATGTCCATCAGCGAGCTGAAGACGCGCACGCTGCCGTCGCCCGAGGCGAAGGCGTTGATGTCTGTCACGAGATAGACCTTGAAGTTGAGCGGCATGCCGTTCACCTCCTTGAAGCCCTTCGTGAGGCGGGCCAGGCGCTTGGCATACTCCGAGTTGTCCTTGGCCACTTCGTTGTGTTTGTCCATCCACTCGACCGACTCGTGGCAGAGGTTGGAGATGTCGGCATCGCTCAGCGTGACGGCCTTGGCCACCTTGCTGACGGCCTGAGTGGCTTTGTCGAGGTTGATGCTCTTTCCGCCGATTCTGATTTGCGCTTGGGCGGCTGTCAGGGTCATGGCGAACGCCATAAAAAAGATCACTTTTTTCATAGGTCAAATGTCTAATTTGAGTGAGTAATACATTGATTATTTGTGCGGACAAAGATAGGCTCAATTCATTCCGCGAACCGGCGGGTGAGTGTGCCGATGAAAGAAGAGGCGCGAGAGGGGGCGCTCTGGCGCTCCTTGGCGCTGCGGGTCATGTCGAGCACCGTCTCGTAGGAAAGCTCGCCGACTCGGCGCTGGCGAGGACGGAATTGGGGTGAGAGCAGGCTGCGCGTATCGTCGTAACCTCGGAAACGCAGCGCGGCCAGGTCGGCCATCGTGTAGGGCAGATCGACGGTGGAGTAGGGGCGCGTAGCATCGAAGTGCAAGTCGGGGCGCATGCTCCGAAACTCGGGCGAGAGCCAGATGAGGAAGGGCACCTCACACATGTACGACGTCACCTTCTCGTAAGCATGCCCGCTGAAGGGCCGAAACTCGTTCACCTCCTCGCCGTGGTCCGAGAAATAGACGAAGGCCGCGGGCGTGTGCTCACGCTCGATACGGGCGATGAGGGTGGAGAGGAGGTAGTCGTTATATCGGACGGAGTTGTCGTACTCATCGATCGTGGTGCGGGCCTCGGGCGTGAGGTTGGGCAAAGCGTCGGGGAGCGTATCGTTGAGGCGCGTGAAGAAGTCAAAGTCCGCGGGATAGCGATACTTATATCCGATATGGCAACCCATGAGATGCAGCACAATCAGCCGGGGGCGATCGCCGGGAGCCGTCAGGGCCTGCTCGAAGGACGGCAAGAGGATGCCGTCGGGCGACTTCCGGGCGGAGAGATCGACGGTGTGATCGGCGAGTTTCAAGAGGGCATCGTAGCTGGATGAAGCGTCGAGCAGCGGCTGATTGCTGATGACGTACGTCTCGAATCCGGCACGGTTGAATAGCTCGATGAGCGAGGGGTAGGTGGTCAGGCGTTCGGGGTGATCCCGGTCGGCGAAGGTGAGCGCCGCACGGAGCACGGGGATGGTGTGCACCTGTGGCGAGACGACATCCGTGTAGACGCAAAGCTCGCTCCGTCGGGCGGAGAGAAGCGGGTTCGTGTCGCGCGGATAACCGTAGAGCGACATGTGACGTCGGGCGTGCGATTCGCCAATGACGAGCACCACGAGCCGCGGCATCTTATTCGGCTGCGTACGCACCTCAAACGGCTGCGTGTGACGTCGCGCCAAGGCACGCTCCTCACGGAAGCGGTCGATCTTGTAGTTGGCAAAGACGCGATAGAAGTCGACGAAATAGATCCGTTGCGCCACGGGCCGAACCGTGACGAAAAGCAACGCCACGAGCACAAGGGCGAAGAAGGCGTACTTGTGTCGGCGCACGCGGAAGAACTGTTCCGGTTGCTTCATGCGGCAGATCATAATGATCGGCGTAAGGACAAAGAGCGTGACGGCCGTCACGAGCCAGGGGTTGAGGTAGGCGATAAACTCCGAGGCCTCGTTGGTATTGGTCTCGAAGATCGACGTGATGGTGCCGCCCGAAAGGAGCACGTGGCCGATGAAGAGGTAGCCGATGAAGATCGTTCCGGGGATGATGGTGATCGCCAGCAACAAGGAGTAGAAGATCTTCAGCCCCCGGGTGGTCATAAATGAGGTGAGCAGAAAGACGACGCATAGCAACACGAGGCTGAGGCCTATGCCTACGGCCACGGCGCTGAGCGAGAGGTTCTGCGCCAGCAAACTCAATACGGGCACAGGCATGAGTACGTAGAGAAGGAAGAAGATCTGCAACTTCCTTTCCTTGAGTATTTGCAAGAGAGTCTTCATAAATGATATGTAGGGGCGAATCCTGAGGGGGTATCCGCCAGATTAGATGAGTTTATACATCCCGCCGGGCAGGGTGGTGACGAGGCCGTCCATCTCCAGATCAAAGAGGAGGGTCATCACCTCCCGCACGGAGAGGTCGGCCAGGCGCGCCAAGTCGTTGATCTGCGTCGGCCCCTCGGAGCGGAGCACACGCGTCACGGCGTTGTCCGGCAGGGGCGTCGTGGCCGACGGGCGCGATGAGGTAGACGGGATCGAGGCGCTGCGCGTTGCTTTCGGTCGTATTTCTGACGGCGTCCACGCCATCGCCTGACAGAGATCCTCCGCCGAGGTGATGAGGCGTGCACGCTGTCGGAAGATCAGGTGCAGACAGCCCGCCGACTGTTCGTCCGTCACGCGGCCAGGGCAAGCAAAGACCTGACGCGTGTAAGCGTGGGCATAAGCTGCCGTTGAGAGCGCGCCGCTCCGCACGGGCGACTCGATGATAACCGTCGCGTCTGCCAACGCTGCGATCAGTCGGTTACGCCGCAGGAAGTTCTCGCGCACAGGGTTCGTCCCCGAGGGGAAGTCCGTCAGCAGGCCACCGCACGACGTCATCTCCGCCGCCGTAGCGCGGTGAGCCGCGGGATAGATGCGATCCAGCCCGTGTGCCAGTACCCCAACAGTCGGCAGCCCCATGCGGAGCGCACTGCGATGTGCGCAGACATCGATGCCGTAGGCTAATCCGCTGACGATAATGATCGAGGGATCTATAGCTGCCAATCCCTCCACCAGTCGGGCGGTCAGATCCGTGCCATAGTCCGTGCAACGCCGCGTACCCACAATGCTAACGATGCGGGCCGTATTCAGGTCGACCGTGCCGCGATAGTAGACCACCGACGGCGCGTCTGGGCAGGCCCGCAGTCGGGCGGGATAATCGCTATCGGCGGGGGTGTAGACGCGGATCGCATGATCCGTGGCAAAGCGCAGCTCCTGCTCGGCACGCCGCAGCGCAGCCTCGCGTTCGACCACGATCCGTTCGGCCGTCTCACGCCCCAAGCCGCCCACCTCGGCCAACTCCGGCGCCGTAGCACGCAGCGCTTCTCCGGCCGATCCGAAGTGCTGTTGCAGTCCGCGGACGGACACGTCGCCCACGCCACGGATCATCTTCAGTGCCATTAAGGCGATGCGTTCGTCGTCCATGTGACCATTCGTTAGAGGCGCCTTGTCTTCACCCGTCATAGAAGAGCCGTTCACTCTGCAAGCAACCGATCGAAATACTCCCCACGCGTCAGCTGTCCGCCCTCAACGGCCACGGTTTCCACGCGCGCCGAAATGACTTGCACACCGTCCGGCAGTCGGTAGAGATCTTGCAGAAAGACGAGCTTCACGCCCTCTCGCCGCAGGTTCATGCACGACCGAAAACGGTCGCCACTGCGCAGCGAATGGCGGTATCGGATGTCCACACGTGAGACGAAAACGTCCACGCCCTGCTCATGCAGCCGGCCGAAATTCTCGCCCAGCGACTCTAGGAATTCATGGCGCGTATGCTCCATGTAATGTTGATAGTTAGCGTTGTTAACCACGCCTTGCAGGTCGCATTCATAATCGCGCACCTTCATCTCCATTTCAAATCGATATGTGTTCATAGGGTTTCGTTTGACAGACCAAAAGTAGGCAGAGCGGTGGAGCTGTCTGTCATTTGCTCCAAATACGCTCGTTGATGTCGGGATGTTGTAAGTGTCACAAATAGGCGGAGCCTTGAGAAGGCATCCTGCCTTGTGCACCTTATGCAAGGCGGCTTGTAGACCTTCTGCAAAGGGAGCGCTTTGTCCCTTACGCAACCATCGGAGTAAGCATTAAAAGGGCGTGAATTCGAAGGACGAACTAAGCCGAAAGCGGGGCTTATGGAAGCTCCACGGCACTCAAAACCGTTTT
>CALHPT010000035.1 GCA_938036405.1 uncultured Tannerella sp. | reverse complement strand
GTAGCGATGAAGACAGCCTAGCACGCGCAGCAGAATTCATCCAAGAAAACACCAAGACCGATATCGTCGATATCAACATGGGCTGTCCAGTTAACAAAATCGTGAAAAACGAAGCTGGCGCTATGTGGCTCAAGGATCCAGACAAGATCTACTCTATTATCAACAAGGTCCAATCTGTCCTTGATATCCCTCTCACTGTTAAAATGCGGACAGGCTGGTCTGACCCATCCCTAGCAGTTGAGAATGCCCTAGCTGCTGAAGCTGCTGGTGTTTCTGCCCTTGCTATGCACGGTCGTACACGTGAACAGATGTACACTGGCCATGCGGACCTAGAGACCCTTCATAAGGTTGCACAAGCTCTGACCAAGATTCCATTCATCGCTAACGGAGACATCCGTACGGTTCAAGAAGCTAAACAACGCATCGAGGAAGTCGGTGCTGACGCCGTTATGATTGGGCGCGCAGCTATGGGAAATCCTTACCTCTTTAATCAAATCAATCATTACTTTGAAACTGGAGAAATCCTGCCTGATCTGACCTTCGAAGACAAGATGAAGATTGCTTATGAGCATCTGAAACGCTTGATTGATCTTAAAGGTGAGAATATCGCTGTCCGTGAATTCCGTGGGCTGGCTCCTCACTACCTTCGAGGCACATCTGGTGCTGCTAAACTCCGTGGAGCCATTTCACAAGCCAGCACTCTGGCTGAGATTGAAGCCCTCTTGCAGTTAGAGAAGGTATAAAAGACTACAAAAACCCGTAACTTCAACTGAGTTACGGGTTTGCATTTGTTTTGAGAAAAGTTTTACCGCCAGATTCTATGGTTGAATCAAGACAACACTAGAAACTGTACCATCTGCTCCTGTTGTAATTTGGATGATTTTTCCGCCACCAATTTTGGCATTATATTTACCATCATCAAGAGTATAGGCATAGCCTTGGATAGAGTAGTTTTCTTTCTTGCCATCAGCAGATTCTACTGTAAATTGACCTCCCGATGAGACAGTGATAGTCTCGCCATTGGCACCCTTCCAGCTTCCTGCTGCTGCTGAAAAATCACCATCGACCATGGTTAAAACGCCTTTGTAACGTTTATTATGTTCCGCCTGCTGGTCTTGTAATTTGCGGTCAGTCGTTGGGTCATAAGTTGACTGGCTTGCTTGATTAGATTGACTTTGTGAAGCTTGCTGATTAGAAGATGGTTGAGATGGAGTTTCCTGTTGCTGAGGAGCTTGGGGAGTTGGTGCAGCTTGGTTGGATTCTTGACCCTGAGTTGTAGGACTTGAAGCTTGTTCAGAGGAAACTTTAGCTTTTTCTGAAGTAGTGGTGCTTGTTGAAGCTTGAGTTTTACTTTCTTTGTTTGAAGAACTTGCCTTTGAACTTGACGTGGTTTGTGTTGTTTTATTAGCATTGTCATTTTTAGCTTCTTCTTTTTTATTACCACATGCTCCTAAAAGCAAAGTTGAAGCCAATACGGCAACTGCTAGTAAACGAATGGAATGTTTTGTTTTCATAATGAATGATCGAATAAGTGACAAAATAAAGGGTCGTGAAGAACAAAAAAAGTCCTGCCGGAGGGAGGAAATGAGTCTCCACATCCGGCAGGACCATCTTTTTTCAGCTATTTATATTCATGCCGTATAGGTCGAGGCCGATGTGTCGCCGCCTTTTCCTGTCCAATTGGTGTGGAAGAACTGCCCGCGTTCGCGATCCGTACGTTCGTAAGTGTGCGCCCCAAAAAAGTCGCGCTGCGCCTGTAGCAGGTTGGCCGGCAGACGCTCCGAGCGGTAGCCGTCGAAGTAGGAAAGCGCCGCGCCCATCGAAGGCACCGGGATTCCGTTCGTGACGGCCGCCGCCACCACGCGCCGCCAACCGGATTGGGCCGTGAGGACTTTCTCCTTGAAAAATGGATCCAAAAGAAGGTTCGTGAGGTTCGGCATACGGTCAAACGCCTCCTTAATTTTGCCCAAGAAGACCGACCGGATGATGCATCCGCCGCGCCACATGAGCGCGATGCCGCCGTTGTTGAGATTCCAGCCGTAAGTGTGGGCCGCTTGACGCATCAGGGCATAACCTTGGGCGTAAGAAACGATCTTGGCAGCGTACAGGGCGTCGTGCAGGTCGCAGAGGAAGGCCGCGCGATCGCCCGCGAACGTCTTTTTCGGCCCAGAAAGTTCCGCGGAGGCCGCCACGCGTTCCTCTTTCATCGCAGAAAGGCTGCGGGCAAACACCGCCTCCGTAATTAGCGTCAGGGGGACACCCTCGTCGAGGGCCGCGATGGCTGTCCACTTGCCGGTGCCCTTCTGGCCGGCCGCGTCGAGGATATAATCGAGCGTATATGCGCCCGTGTCGTCGCGATAGGCCAAAATATCTCGGGTGATTTCGATCAGGTAACTGTCCAAATCTCCCTCGTTCCACTTGGCAAACACGTCGTGCATCTCCGCGTTCGACATTCCGAGCAAATCTTTCATGATTTGGTACGTCTCGCAGATCAATTGCATGTCGCCATATTCTATGCCATTGTGCACCATCTTGACAAAATGGCCCGCGCCGTCCTCGCCGACCCAATCGCAGCAAGGCATGCCGTCGGCTTTGGCGCAGATGGATTGAAAGATGGGCTTCACGAGCGGCCATGCGGCCGTGGAACCTCCCGGCATCATCGATGGGCCGTTAAGAGCACCCTCTTCACCGCCCGAGACGCCTGTTCCGATGTAAAATAAGCCCTTGCTTTCCACATACTTCGTTCTCCGGATCGTGTCTGGGAAGTGCGTATTTCCCCCGTCAATAATCACGTCGCCGGGTTCGAGGTGGGGAATCAGCTGCTCGATTAAATCGTCCACAGCAGGCCCCGCCTTGACTAGCATCATCACTTTTCGCGGCCGTTGGATGGCCTTGCAAAACTCCGCGATCGAATGCGCGGCGATAAATTTTTTGCCGCTCCCTCGCCCGTTTACAAAACGGTCTACTTTTTCCGTCGTACGGTTATACACGGCCACCGTATAGCCCTTACTTTCCATATTGAGCACCAGATTCTCGCCCATCACGGCGAGTCCGATCAGCCCGATGTCTGCCAAATTCTTCATTTGATTCTATTCTGATTTAATGAGTTGAGGAATATCGCTCAACCTGTTTGATTTTTTCAGCGGACAAAAGTAAGGTACGGCCGAAAACCGATGGCTATCCGTCCCTCCATCCCGCAGGAGGCTTGTCTTTCTGGCCGAATGCTTGCATCTGATGGCTCGCTCCTATCTTTGCCCGCGAGTTTTAAATGGCAGTCTACACATGTTATATATACCCTTCTATTATATCCTCGCGCAATGAAGATCTACACAAAAAATGGCGACCGCGGACGCACCGGGCTTCACGGTGGCACGCGCGTGGACAAGGACGATCCGCGTATCGAGGCGAACGGCTGTCTCGACGAGCTGAACGTGGCTATTGGTCTTTTGCGCGCCCGTCTCAATGCCTCGCACGAGTGGCAAGCGATGCTGCACGACGTGCAACGGACGCTCATGATCGTCATGTCACACGTCGCCACACCGTCTGCCGCGCGACACCTCAATCCGAACGTGTTGCCAGACGATCTTGCGACACATTGCGAGTCGTGGATTGATGCAATGACATCGTCGATGGCTGACGGCGAGGGTTACTTTATCCTTCCCGGCGGCACGGAGACATCCGCCCTCTGTCACCAAGCCCGCGTTGTCGCCCGCCGCGCCGAACGTCGCTTGTGCACGCTCAACAAACTCGACGAGCTGCCCGCACAGATCATGTCGTACGTCAACCGCCTTTCCGATCTGTTTTTCACGATGGCGCGCTACGATTTACATCTCGCCGGAGCGTCCGAGGAGCGTTGGCAGGCCTTCGGCTACAAGCGAAAGAAACGTGGCGAGGAGTGATTTCAATTATTTCAAGGAGATAAACAATGGAGACAATCAGCATTAGAGCATATACGAACGATGATTCACAAATCCAAGCGATCAAGGCATTTATGAAGGCCTTGAAGATCAAATTTGAACTTGAAAGAGAAACGAGTCCTTATCGCCCGGAGTTTGTGGAGAAGATCAGGCAAGGTGACGAGGACATTAAGAATGGACGGGGCAAACACGTAACACTCGAGGAACTGGATGCTTTATGGAAATAGTCTTTCTGTCAAAAGCAGAGGAGGACATGGCCTATTGGATCAAAACAGGAGATAAGGGTATCCTAAAGAAGATAGCGCAGCTTGTAAGAGCTATAGTTGAAGATCCTTACTCCGGCATTGGAAAGCCTGAAGCATTGAAGTATGATCTCGCCCCCAAATGGTCGAGGCGGATAACGAAAGAGCATCGCATTGTTTATCACGTACAGGGCGATACCCTTTATGTTTATTCGGTCAGAGGACATTATGATTAAATCACAAGTGGGGGATACCACACTCGGAACATCCCCCGTTTTTAGTTAGATAGATTTTCACTACACCTAAATGAATCAAGCAAGAATCATTGTGGCCGGCATCGGGCCCGGATCGACAGGCGACATCACGTCGGCCGTCATCGATGCACTCCGACACTGCGACGCGGTTGTCGGCTATCATTACTATTTCCCCTTTATCGAGGCCTACCTGCCTGCGGACGCACTTCGCATCGACAGCGGAATGAAACAAGAGCGACGCCGCGCCGAAGAAGCTTTCCGTGTGGCTGAGGAGGGGCGCACCGTCTGCGTCATCAGCTCCGGCGACGCGGGCATTTACGGCATGGCTTCCCTCATCCTTGAGATGAAACACAAGCGTGGTAGCCACGTAGAGGTGGAGGTGTTGCCCGGTATCAGCGCCTTCCAGAAGGCCGGTGCACTGCTCGGCGCACCGATGGGACACGACTTCTGCGTCATCTCCCTTTCCGACCTCATGACGCCGTGGCTGCTCATCGAACGGCGCATCATTGCCGCTGCGGAGGCCGACTTCATCACGGCCGTGTATAACCCGAAAAGCGACAGCCGATACTGGCAACTCTATCGCCTAAAGGAACTCTTCCTGGCACGTCGTGCGCCGGAGACGCCCGTGGGAATCGTGCGGCAGGCTGGGCGAGACGGCGAGACGACGACCGTCACCACGTTGGCCGACTTTGACCCCGAGCAGGCGGACATGTTCACCGTCGTGCTGATCGGCAACTCGCAATCGTACGCCGTCGACAACACCTTCATCACGCCGCGCGGATACTACCGCGAGATGGGGCGTGAGGAGGGCGTCAATGTGGGGCAGGGGATTATGATCGAGAGCTTCCGCACCATCGAGCGTGAGCTGAAGCACCCCGACATCGCGCTCGACCGCAAGTGGGCGATGCTGCACGCCATCCACACGACGGCCGACTTCGACATGGAGCGCCTGGTCTGGACCGATCCGGGCGCCGTGGCCGAGATGTACGAGCGACTCAGTTCGGGGCGTACGCGGACGATCGTGACTGACGTGACGATGGTGACGTCCGGCATCCGCAAGGGCGCGCTGCAACGCATGGGCATCGAGGCCAAGTGCTACCTCGCTGACGAACGCGCCGTGAAGATGGCGGCCGAGAAGGGCATCACCCGCGCACAGGCCGGCATCCGCGTGGCCGTAGAGGAACATCCCGACGCACTCTTTGCCTTTGGGAACGCCCCCACGGCGCTGATGGAGCTGTGCACCTTGATCCGTCGCGGGAAGGCGCGGCCGAGCGGCATCGTGGCGGCGCCCGTCGGCTTCGTGCACGTCTGCGAGAGCAAGGAGATGGTGAAGCCGTTCACGGACATTCCCAAGGTAATCATCGAGGGACGCAAGGGCGGCAGCAACCTCGCCGCGACGCTCGTCAACTCCGCCCTCACCTTTAACGACGCGGCGCAACTGCGCCCGGGACGCGATGTCTGAGCCGCGCCGCACGTTTTACGTCGTCGGTATCAGCGACGAGCGCGACGTCCAACTGCCCGCCGCCGTGCGCGAACGCATCGCCAGCGGACACGTCTTCTCAGGCGGACGCCGCCACCGCGAGATCGTCGGTGGCTGGCTCCCCGAAGGCGCCGTGTGGATCGACATCACGGTACCCTTGGATCGCGTCTTCGAGCAGTACCGCGACCACCGCGACATCATTGTCTTTGCCTCCGGCGACCCGCTTTTCTTCGGTTACGCCGTCACGCTCCGCCGCGTCTTCCCCGACGCAGCGATCGAGACGTGCCCCTCGTTCAACTCGCTGCAACTGCTCGTCCACCGGCTCGGCATGCCGTATAACGAGATGATCCCCGTATCGCTCACCGGCCGGCCGTGGGACGACTTCGACGCGGCGCTGATCGAGCGGCGACCACTCCTCGGCATCCTCACCGACCGCGAGAAGACGCCCGCCGTGATCGCCCGCCGGATGATCGAATACGGCTACGGCGACGACTACCGCATGCACATCGGCGAGCGCCTCGGCAACGAGACGGACGAGCGCGTCCGTACGCTTACGCTCTCCGAAGCCGTCGCGGCCACGTTCACGCACCCGAACAACCTGATCTTGGAACGCATCCGTCGTCGGCCGCGCTCGTTCGGTATCTCCGAGAGCGAGTTCCACCTGCTCGACGGCCGCGTGAAGATGATCACTAAGCGACCCGTGCGCCTACTCTCGCTCAGCATGCTCGACCTGCACAACCGCACCTCGCTGTGGGACGTCGGCTTCTGCACCGGCTCGGTGTCCGTCGAGGCGCGGTTGCAATTCCCGCACCTCCGCGTCACGGCCTTCGAGATCCGCCCCGGTTGCGAGGAGATCCTCGCCGCCAACTGCCGACGGTTCGGCACGCCGGGCATCACGCCGGTGATGGGTGACTTCATGGAGGCCGACACGACCGACTTGTCCGCTCCCGACGCCGTCTTTATCGGCGGCCACGGCGGACGGCTGGCGGACATGCTGCGTAAGATCGACGGCGTGATGCGCCCCGGCGGCGTGATCGTCTTCAACTCCGTCAGCGAGGAGAGTCGGCAGCTGTTCACCGACGGACTCGCCGCCATCGGCGGCCGCATCACGGAGTGCGTCCGCCTGACTGTCGACGCGCATAACGCGATCGACGTGATGAAGGGGGCCTGCACTTTGCGCTGAAGTCAAACAGGGCCCTGCGGGGGCAGCGAAGTTTGTCCGGGTACCAGGCAAAACTTCCCCGGCCTCGGCAGAGGCCTGCGCTGAAGCCAAACAGGGCCCTGCGGGGCAGCGAAGTTTGTTCGGGTACTAGGCAAAACTTCCCCGGCCTCGGCAGAGGCCTGCGCGAAGCCAAACAGACGCCTGTTTAGGTCACTCCAGTTTGCGCGAAGCCAAACAGGCGCCTGTTTAGGTCACTCCAGCCTGCGCGAAGCCAAACAGGTGCCTGTTTAGGTCGAAACAATTTATACTACACCATCATTCAATGAAAGAAAACATAGCCATCATCTTAGTGTCGGAAGGCGGACTTCCGACGGCGCGCCTCATCAGTCACGAGCTGGGGGATGCGCCAGTGTTCACCACCCACTCCCTCGAGGGGTGCCAAACCTTCCCCTCGTATGCGCAGTTCATGGCCGCGCACTTCCGGGAGTACGATCTCTTCGTCTTTATCGGCGCGATGGGCATCTGCATCCGCAGCATCGCCCCCTTTATTAAGGATAAGTATACCGACCCGGCCATCCTCTGTGTCGACAGCACCGGGCGCTTCGTCATCTCCGTCCTGTCGGGCCACATCGGCGGGGCCAACGACTGGGCACGGCGCGTGGCCGCCATCACCGGCGGCGAGGCCGTCGTCACCACGCAGAGCGACAACACCGGTCTCTGGGCGCTCGACACCCTGGCCCGGCGCTTCGACTGGCGCACGGAAATAACAACGGGCTGCATGCGTGCAGAACCGGATGGAGTGCAAGGCGCCCAGACTGAGGGAGAGGGAGTGTACAAGAAGTACATGACCGATCCCGAATGTCGCAGGCAACGCAGCAATACGCCGGTTATGTCGCATGCGGAGATGAATAAATTGATCTCCCTCTTCGTCGGCAATCAACCTACCGCCCTGCTGCTCGACGTGAAGGATCGCGGCACGGACTATCTGGAGCGCACCCTGCCCGAGCACGTCAGTGTCTTCTACCGCTTTGAGGATATCCAGCCCGAGGCGTTTCGGCTCATCATCGCCGTCACGCCCTTTATCTACACCGCCGACGTGCCCATCCTCTATTACCGACCGCGCGTGCTGCACGTCGGCATCGGTTGCCGCCGCGACAGTGCGCCTGAGGGCGTGGCCGAACACATGGCCGCCGTCATGGAGGCGCACCGACTCTCGCCGCTGTCCGTCCGCTCCGTGGCCACCATCGAGCTGAAGAAAGACGAGCCGCTCTTCCACGCGCTGGCGGAGACTTGGGAGGCCGAAAAGCACGTCTATCGGGCGGACGAATTGGCCGACATCACCGTGCCCAACCCCTCGCAGAAGGTGTTCGACACGACGGGCGTTTGGGGCGTATCCGAGAGCACCGCGCAACGGGCTTCGGGCTTCGGCCCACTCGTCATGGAGAAGCAGAAGGGCGTGTTGAGCGCCTCGAGCGACTTCACCTTGGCCGTGGCTCTCGACGCCGATGCGCAGCGTGGCGGCTTCATCGAGATCGTCGGCGCTGGGCCGGGTGACCCGGAGCTTGTCTCCGTACGCGGCAAACGCCTGCTTGAGACGGCCGACCTGATCCTCTACGCCGGTAGCCTTGTGCCCCGCGAACTGACGGAGTACGCCAAGCCCGGCGCCACGGTGCGCAGCTCGGCCGGCATGACGCTCGAGGAGCAGTTTGAGACCATGAAAGCCTTCTACGACCGCGGCCTCTTCATCGTCCGCCTCCACACCGGCGACCCCTGCATCTACGGCGCCATCCAGGAGCAGATGGCCTTCTTCGACCGTTACGGCATGCGTTACCACATCACGCCCGGCATCTCCTCTTTCCAGGCCGCAGCCGCCGCACTCCGCTCACAGTTCACTATCCCCGAGCGCGTGCAGACCATCATCCTCACCCGTGGCGAGGGGCGCACGCCGATGCCCGAGCGTGAGAAGTTGCACCTCCTGGCCCGCTCGCAAAGCACGATGTGCATCTACCTCAGCGCCGCCATCGTGGACGACGTACAGGCCGAGCTGCTTCAGGCTTATCCGCCCGAGACACCCGTGGCGGCTTGTTATAAATTGACGTGGCGCGACGAGCGCATCTATCGCGGGCAGCTCAAAGACCTAGCGCTGATCGTCAAGGAGAATAACCTTACGCTGACCACGATGCTCGTCGTCGGCGAGGCGATCGACAACCGGCAGGGGCTGTCGCACCTCTACGCGTCGGACTTCAAGCACCTCTTCCGGCCATGATTCTGATCCTTGGAGGGACGACCGAGGGACGCGCCGCCGTGAAGACGGCCGACGAGGCGGGCAGTCCGTATTTCTATTCCACCCGCGACGCGCACCAGCAGGTGGATTGCCATCATGGCACCCGCCTCACGGGTGCGATGGATGAGGAGGCGATGGAGGCGTTCTGTCGGGAGAAGGAGATCCGGCTGCTGGTCGACGCCGCCCATCCTTTTGCCGAGGTGCTGCACCGCACGGTGGCCGTCGTGGCCGAACGACTCTCGCTGCCGGTGGTACGTTACGAGCGCGTCTATCCGCCGCGCAGTGCGGACATCATTTGGTGCGATGATTACGACGATGCCATCCGTCGGATGGAGGCCGATGGCGTCACGCGACTGCTGGCCCTGACCGGCGTGCAGACCATCGGCCGGTTGCGGGCGTATTGGCAGGCGCACGACGCGTGTATCTTCCGCATCCTCGACCTGCCCACGTCGCTCGCGTTGGCCGAGCGGCAGGGCTTCCCGCGTGAGCGGATCGTCTATTACGAGCCCGGCGGCGACGAGGCGCTGCTTGAGCGCGTGCGCCCGCAGGCCATACTGACGAAGGAGAGTGGCGAGTCGGGGGGCTTTATCGATAAGGTCGAGGCGGCGCATAAACTGGGCATTGCGGTGTACGCCGTCCGCCGTCCGCCGATGCCCGCGGGGTTTGTCACCGTCACGGGGCGCCACGGCTTTCGCAAACAGATCGAGCGCTTCGTGCCCGGCTTCTTCCCGCTGCGCAGCGGCTACACCACCGGATCGTGTGCCACGGCTGCGGCTAAGGCGGCGTTGATGGCGTTGCTCACGGGCGAGGAGCAAAGCGAGGTGTCGTATGCCCTGCCCGACGGCGAGGTGATGACGCTCCCCATAGCCGAGACGCACCTCGGCGAGCGAGAGGCAACGGCCGCCGTGATTAAGGATGCGGGCGACGATCCGGACGTGACGAACGGCTGCATGATCTGCGCGACGGTGGCGCTCCGCGACGGGGGAGGGGAGGGGATCCGCTTCTTGCAAGGTGAGGGCGTGGGCCGTGTGACGTTGCCCGGCCTCGGCCTCGAGATCGGTGGCCCGGCCATCAATCGCACACCCCGCGAGATGATCACCCGCGAGCTGACAGCGCTCTGCGATGCCCCCTTGGACGTGACGATCGCCGTGCCCGATGGGGAGAAGATCGCTCGGCAGACGTTCAACCCGAAGCTCGGCATCGTGGACGGCATCTCCATCGTCGGCACGTCGGGCATCGTCATGCCCTTCTCGTCAGACGCCTTCGTGCGCTCCATCCGCCGCGAGGTGGAGGTCTGCCGTGCCCTTAGCCCCGAGCGCTTGGTCATTAATTCCGGCGCCCGTAGCGAGCGCTTCGTCAAGGCCGAATACCCCGACCTACCTGCGCAGGCGTTCGTCCACTTCGGCAACTTCATCGGCGAGACGCTGAAGATCGCCGCCGACCTCGACATCCCGAACGTGACGATGGGCATCATGGTCGGCAAGGCGGTGAAGCTGGCCGAGGGGTCGCTTGACACACACAGCAAGAAGGTGGTAATGAATAAGGCATTTCTACAAACGGTCGCTGCCGAATCGGGCTGCTCGCCGTCGGCCGCGGAAGCCATCACAGGCATCACGTTGGCCCGCGAACTGTGGCACGCCCTCACCGACACCGACCGCGATCGGTTCTTCCCCGCCCTGCTCCGCCTCTGCCACCGCCACTGCGCCCCTCTGCTCCCCGCCGGCCACCTCACCATCCTGCTGATCGACGAAGACGGGAATATCCCGTATCGTCATGCTTGATGTGTATCTGTCAAACAAAATGCGCTCTGAGAGGGCTTGGTTTAGCGCTACCGGTCGTCGGTATCAAATGATGCCGGCCTCTTTGAGTAGTTCGCAGATGATTTTGTCAGAGATGGAAGACTGAGCAGACTTGTCGTAAAGGGACGAGGAAACAGATCGTGCCCTCGTGCATTCCGGTTAAGAGCTCGATGTGGATGATCACCCTTGCACCGCCCCGCTTACCGCTCTGCTTGGAAGTGATGGCAAGTCTGATTTTACGGATGCCACCTCCTAAGTCTGCACCTTGCAACGGGTTTTCCAGTAGTTGCCCGGCCAGTAATCGGAGATCGTCGCGTAGAGAGTGATAGTGCTTGGCCAATCGTTTGACATCTCGATCAAACGAACGGATGGTTCGCAGCTTATAACTCATCAAGCAATTCTTCTAATGATCGGGTCTGTAGCTTACCCTCTTTCACGTCTTTCCATTCCGAGAAAGCATGCCGCAAGCCGGCAATAATCTCCCCGTCGTCCTGTCCGGCGTATTCCTTCTTTTTCACCTCACGGCCGATGCGGCGTAGGGCTTGAAGCGCTTGTTTCATCATCGTTTCATTGCCTTCCATTCTGTCCAGTTCACGTTGGATGGCTGCGCCCAATTCTATCGTTGTCATGATCGTCTTTTATTAATGGATTGATAGGGCAAACATAACTCATAGGCTTGCCATCCGCCCCAGCGCTTGCGCCAGTGTGACCTCGTCGGGGAAGGTGATGCCGCCGTGGCGGACGAAGTGCGCGATCTCCTCTGCCGTGTTGAGCACCGAGGGGAGGATGGGGTAGATCGGCTTCGAGCATGTCTGCATCTTTTCGAGGATGACGTCCACCGCCGCAGTGATCTTTCCCAGACCGATGCTGCCGAAGATCACGGCGATGGCGTCTGTCTCCGGGAAATGCTGATCGGCATAGTCGATGGCCAGACCGAAGTCCGCCGCAGAGCCCGTGCCGAGGATGTCGATCGGGTTAGCCACCGACGCGCCCGGCAGCAAGCGCGCCTTCAGCTCGTCGGCCCTTGCGCCACGGTAGGCCGGCACCTTCATGCCGCAACGCACCAAGGCGTCGGTCAGGATGACGCCGGCGCCACCGGCGTGGGTGACGACCGCAAAGCTCCTCCCATGCGGTCGTGGTAGCGCGAAGGCACAGGCTACGGCGATCAGTTCCTCGCGGCTGTAGCACCGCACGATGCCCGCCCGACGGAAGAGCGCCGCCACCTCCTCCTCGCTCGTCGGCCGCGCACCCGTGTGCATGGCTGACGCCCGCATGCCATCGGCCGTTGTCCCGCCCTTGATGGCCGCGATGTGGCACCCCTTACGGACGAGCGATGCGGCGTGGCGCACGAGCTTCTCGGCGTCGCGGATGTCCTCGATATAAAGCGCCTTGATGCGCGCATCGGTGGAGGGGTCGAAGTGCTCGTCCATATACTCCAGCACCTCCTCGATGCCCGTCTGCGCGGCGTTGCCCACCGACCAGAGCGAGTGGAACCGCAGCCCCTTCGTCAGGGCGCATTCGATGATGAACAGCGCCACGCCGCCCGAGGCAGAGATGAGGTCGACGCCGCCGGGGCCGAGTGTGGGCACGGGCGATGTGAAGACGGCATGGTGGTGCGGGTTGGCCAGCCCGATGCAGTTCGGGCCGATAAGCGCCGCGCCGGCTGCGGTGCAGATGCGGCAGATCTCCCGTTCGATGGCTGCGCCCTCGGTCGACTCCTCGCTGAAGCCGGCTGAGATGATGATGATGGCGCGCGCACCTTTCTCTTCCACCAACACGCGCACGGCCTCCGTGCAGTGCGCTGCGGAGACGGCCAGCACGCCCAGTTCGATGCCCGTCGGCAGGTCGTTCACGTTGCGCGTCACGGGGTGCCCCTGGATCAGACGCTCCTTTGGGTTGACGATGTATAAGTCGCCCGTGAACGGGCCTTCGATCAGGTTTTTTACTAACCGCCCGCCGGGCTTGTGTATGTGGTTCGAGCCGCCGATGACGGCGATTGATAGCGGGTTGATGAGTGCATGCGTAATCATTTGAATGGGATTTAATGGGTGATTGATGGCCGCAAAAATAGGAGCCTTATCATCCACGGCGGCCGGAAATAATGTATTTCGAGGCCATGCAAATCAGCGTGGGTGGCCGTTGTGCTGTTGTCGGGCAAAGTGTTCGATTTGGGCGTCTTACGGAATGGCGTATATTTGCCCGCGCTTGATCCCCCTTCAAAGAGAATTCATTAACCTTCAGAAGAGGGTCGGACACAAAAGCAATCCTCACATTACATACAAACAGAAAGTATCATCACAAGCGGAGAGCATGGTGGCGTGTGGGAGGTATGTTTACACACCTGTTCCTGTCCCGTATATCCCGCTCATTCCCCATCTTTTTATATAACAACATGGTCAAATACAACATTGTCGAACTGACAGACATGGATCTCCCCCAGCTGCAGACCATCGCGGCCGATCTGGGACTCAATGAAATTAAAGGTGTTGAAAAACAAGCCCTGATTTATCACATCCTTGACCGACAAGCCGAATCGGTAGCCGGTATGCAAAAAGAAAAAGAAGCTCAGAAGTCAGAACAGAAACGGCGAGGCCCTGGCCGTCCGCCCAAAAGCAAGTCGGCCGAACCAGCCGCAGAGGCTCCCGCCCCCGAAAAAGCGCCTAAAGCAGAGAAGGCCGAAAAGGCGGAAAAGAAAACGGAAAAACGTCGCCCCGGTCGCCCGAAGAAAGAGGCACAAGCCGAGACCACGGACGCCGCCACCCCGGCCAATGCAGAAAAAGCGGAGAAGGCACCCAAGGCAGAGAAAACCGTGAAGGCGGAACAGACGGAGGAGGCCGAGAAAACAGAAAAGCAATCAGAAAAGCGTCGCCCTGGCCGTCCGAAGAAGAGTAAACAGCAGGCGGCACCTGTCGATGAGACACCCGCCTCTACTGCTGAGGCAGAGCCGATCCTTGCCACCGAACCCATGCTCGAAGCCGAAGAGATGCCCCTCGAGACACCAGCCGCCGCACCCATCGTTTCACCTAAGCCGACCGTAGCCGAAGCGCCCGAGACTCCGAAAACGTCTCCCGAGACTCCCGCGAAAGTCGCTCCTGAAGCAGAGAAGACGCCCGAAACACCGAAAGAGGTACCCGCCGTCGCCGAGGAGCCAAAACGCACCATCTTCAAGCATGCCACTGACACACCCTCCGTCCTCGATCAGGTGTTGCCCATGCAGCCGCCCGCACCGCAGTCCAAAGACAAGCAGCAGAACGAGGCCAAGAAGCGGCAGCCCAACAACCATCGGCCCAACAACCCCAACCAGCGCGAAAACACCCCCGTCACACCCCCACCACCGATCTACGACTTCGACGGCATACTGACTGCCACCGGCGTCCTCGAGATCGTCCCCGACGGTTACGGATTCCTCCGTTCGTCGGATTACAACTACCTCACATCGCCTGACGACGTCTACGTCTCCGTCTCACAAATCAAGCTCTTTGGGCTCCGCACGGGCGACCTCGTTCAGGGTCCCATCCGTCCGCCGCGCGAAGGCGAGAAATACTTCCCGCTCGTTAAGGTGGACACCATCAACGGACGATCGCCTGAAGAGGTCCGCGACCGCGTCCCCTTCGACCACCTCACTCCCCTTTTCCCCGAGGAAAAATTCAAGCTCACCGACCGCCGTTCGCCGAAAGTTTTCGATCCATATGCTGCTCGCGTCGTTGATCTTTTCGCTCCCATTGGCAAGGGCCAGCGTGGACTCATCGTCGCGCAACCCAAGACCGGTAAGACGATGCTCCTGAAAGACATCGCCAACGCCATCGCCACCAACCACCCGGAGGTTTACATGATCATCCTACTTATCGACGAGCGCCCTGAGGAGGTGACCGACATGGCCCGCAGCGTCGACGCAGAAGTCATCGCCTCCACCTTCGACGAGCCGGCTGACCGTCACGTGAAGATTGCCGAGATCGTCCTCAACAAAGCCAAACGCATGGTGGAATGTGGTCACGACGTAGTCATCCTGCTCGATTCTATCACCCGCCTGGCTCGTGCCTACAACACCGTACAGCCAGCTTCGGGCAAGGTACTCTCTGGCGGTGTCGAGGCCAATGCCCTCCAGAAACCGAAGCGATTCTTCGGTGCCGCGCGCAATATCGAGCATGGCGGTAGCCTCACCATCCTCGCTACGGCCCTCACCGAGACGGGTTCGAAGATGGACGACGTGATTTTCGAGGAGTTCAAGGGCACGGGTAACATGGAGCTGCAGCTCGACCGCAAGCTGGCTAATCGCCGCATCTATCCTGCCGTCGACATCCAAGCATCCAGCACACGCCGCGACGATCTGCTGCAGGACGAGACGACTCGCAATCGCCTCTTCGTACTTCGCAACTATCTCTCGGATATGAACACGGTTGAAGCGATGGAGTTTGTCAAGAAGCAGATGGAGAATACCTCCGATAACGCCGAACTGTTGGCCTCCATGAACGGCTAACAGCCGGATGTGTGGGCCAATATGCCCACCCGTTGTCTTGGCGTGTGAAAAGCCAAGGCTTCTGCTACACAAACGTCCTGTCGGGCGAAGGGGATTAGGTTATTCCCTTCCGTCCGGCAGGACGTTTCGTTTGTAGCCCTTTGTTGTTCGCGGGGTTTAGTTTTGGTTCCGCCGCTTCATCAGGCGGCCCACGGCGTTTTCAAGAGACTCCGTCGGCTCAATGATATTATAGCCGTCCCAGAAGTTTGCGTCATAGAAGTCGGCTGCGCGGTCTGTCAGGGCGTCGCGCGAGCGAAATGCTTCGCGATAGGTGATTTTCTCCGCGTGTGTTTCATCACGATCCGTCACGGCCATCTCTGATGTCACGAGGTACGATGTAGCGAAGAGCCGGCGTTTCCAGTCGCAACGAAAGGCCGTTTCGCAGCGCACGTAAGCCAGACAGCTGCGTCCGTCGGCCTGCCGCCGATAGGTGACGAGAAACGCCAAACGTTCGGGGCGAAAGTGCAGACCGGCGGGCTTCTTGCGGAGCATGGCTTGCGTGGCCTTCAGGCGGTCGGACATATCGAGGCTGAATTCGGCGCGAGAGATCGTCCGCGTCTCGCGATCGATGTAAAGCAGTCCTTCGTAGAGCGCGTAGGGGCAGACGGCGCGTGGCATGAAGCGGACCTCGACATGCGGGCGGTCGTCGATCATAATCGTGCGATTGTAGCGGAAGGCGTAGTGTTCCATTTCGTCGCGGTCAAAAAGTAGTTCGCCGTTCTTCACCACGTCGAGAAAGATGGAGAGCGTCGGGCCGCCTTCGAATTTTACGATCAGGGTGTCGCCCGACCGTTGGCTGAGCAGCCGTCGACCTTTTTCGAGGCACACCCGATCGGCGTTTATGCCCACACCATTGTAGGGCGTCTTGTAGAGTCCGACGATGGCTTCCGAAATGTCGATATAGCGTCGCCCCTTGCGGATTACTTCCCGATAAAAACCCGTCAGCCGATTCGCCCGCGACGGATAGTTGTCCGATATGCGATCCACGGCGTCGCGCACGAGTTCGCGGGCATCGCCCCCCATGACGGTCACCTCCTCCAAGATATTCGCGTTCGGTGTCAGCCGAATATCCGCCGCCTCAGTCTGCATGCCCGGCCGAATCGGAAAGGTGTGCAGGGCGTAGCCGATATGGGAAAACTCCAGTCGATCGGCCTGAAGGGAGTCGTCTATGTGAATAGAAAAATAACCGTCGGCATTGGTCACTGTGCCGACACCCGTACGCGGCACGGCCACATGCACAGCCGGCAGTACACGGTTCGTTCGTGCATCGCGCACCGTTCCGCTGACGGTGGCGTACGGTCTACGTTCCGGTGCGCCCGTCTGCGCCGCGCTGCGAAGCCCCACCAGTCCTGCGGACACGAAGAGGCAGCATAACATGACTCGAAAAATCGTTTTAGTCTTCATGATTCGGTAAGCGTTTGAAAAAAGTGAATGAGAAAAAAGATGTAGAAGCAAACTGGGAATAAGTAGCACGAAATAACAAAAAACAGCGATAAATAGACCCCGAAAAAACGTTCCCGCCCGCCGACCTTCGGCCTCCGGGCTACACCTCGCGAAAAGCCCCTCCAGCCTTCGGAAACGTGCCCCGAAAAACCGTTCACGCCCGCCAGCCTTTGGCCGCCGGGCTACGCTCCGCGGAAAGCCCGGGAAGCGTTCGGAAACATGCCCCGAAAAAATGTGCACATCCGCCGGCCTTCGGCCGCCGGGCTACGCTCCGCGAAAATCCCGGGAAGCGTTCGGCAACGTGGCCTGAAGGTCCGTTCACGCTTGAGGGACTCAGGACGTAACAAAGATAAAGAAAGGGAGGCGCTGCGGCCTTACGGGGGGAAGAGGTAGGGGCGTTTTGTGCCCCGCATCCTAAAAATATTCCAAAAAAAACGCGCTGGTGGAATGAAAGCCTTGCACTACGCCTCCAAACAGATTATAAACCTGCCGGGGCCGAAAGATTGCCCTCAAAAAAATGTGCATTGGCCTCAAATCTTGCCGCTGAGGCGTCAGGACGGGGCGAAAGTGTACGCAGCCCCTTACTTTTGCGCCCCGCCCAAAAATGGGACTCCAAAGATGATCGATAGCACATATTTTGAAGATAAAAAGGCGGCCTACTACACGCTGGGCTGCAAACTCAATTTTGCCGAAACGTCCGCCATCGGACGCGAACTGGCTGAAAACGGAATCCGGCGCGCGCGCCCGGGAGAGCAGGCTGACGTCTGCGTGGTGAACACTTGCTCTGTGACGGAGCTTGCTGACAAAAAATGTCGCCAATTAATCCGACGCATTCGGCGGCAACATCCACAGGCGTTCGTCATCGTCACGGGATGTTACGCACAACTCAAGCCGGACGAGGTACTCGCGATCGATCACGTGGATTTGGTGCTGGGCGCGGAGCAGAAGGGGGATGTGATGCGTCACCTGCGCGAACGGACGGCCGGCCTGTCCGTCACGACCGACACGAAACGCATTCGCGCCTTTACCCCGTCCTGCTCGGCGGACGATCGCACGCGCCACTTTTTGAAGGTGCAGGACGGCTGTGACTATTTCTGTTCTTTCTGTACCATCCCGTTTGCGCGCGGACGGAGTCGGAATGGCCGCATTGCCGACCTCGTGGCGCAGGCCGAGGGCGTGGCGCGCGAAGGCGGCCGGGAAATCGTCCTCACGGGTGTGAACATAGGCGACTTCGGGCGCTCTACGGGGGAGACTTTTTTGGAGCTTCTCCGCGCGCTGGATCAGGTCGAAGGCATTGACCGTTACCGCATTTCCTCGATCGAGCCGAACCTCGTTTCCGATGAGGTCATCGAGCTTGTGGCTGCCAGCCGCCGATTCATGCCACACTTCCACATCCCGCTGCAAAGCGGCAGCGACACGGTGCTTGAGCTGATGCGTCGGCGCTACGACACGTCGCTCTTTCGTCGCCGCGTGGAGCGCATACGCAGCCTCATGCCGGACGCGTTTATTGGCGTGGACGTCATCGTGGGCACCCGTGGCGAAACGGAGGCCTGTTTTGCCGAGTGCCACGAGTTCCTCGAAAATTTGCCCTTCTCGCAGCTTCACGTTTTCAGCTATTCGGAACGCCCGGGGACGATGGCGCTGCGGATTACGCCCGTCGTGCCGGCCGACGTCAAGCACGCGCGAAGCCGCACGCTGCTCGACCTCTCGGAGCGCAAACTCCACGCGTTTTACGACGCCCACATCGGAAAAACGGCCACAGTGCTCTTCGAACACGCCCGCAAAGGCGGAAAGATGTACGGGTTCACGGCTAATTATATCAAGGTAGAAACGACGTACGACAGCGCGCTGGCCAACCGCCTCACGCCCGTTCGCCTCGAAGGGTGGAACGCTGACGGCACGTCGCTCACCGCAACACTCCTCAGCCGATGATGAAGCGATTTTTTAACTCTCTGATCTACGCGCTGCTTTACGCTTGGGTGCGGCTGCATGCGCTGCTTCCCATGGCCGCGCTCTACGTCTTGTCAGACATTTTTTACGTCCTCATCTATCGGCTGGTGCGCTATCGCGTGCGCGTGGTGCGCAGCAACCTCAGCGGCGCCTTCCCCGATCTCTCGGCAGACGAACGCCGACGGCTGGAGCGCCGTTTTTATCACCATTTCTCGGACTACGTCGTCGAGACGATCAAACTATCCGGAATGTCGCACGAGGAGCTGCTCCGGCGTGCTCACCTGCGTAATCCGGAGATGGTCTGCCCGCTGCTTGACGCCGGACATAAATCGCTCGTCCTCGTCATGGGCCATTACGGCAATTGGGAATGGTTCACCGGATTTCCTTCGCGTTTTGGTGGCCAACTGGAGGTTTGCCAGATCTACCGTCCGCTGGACAGCCTTGCCTTTGACCGACTTTTCCTCACCCTTCGGACGCGCTTCGGCGCCCGTTGCGTGCCCAAGAAAGACGTCGTCCGCGAGCTGGTCCGCACCGCCCGCCCCAGTTCGCCGCCGGCGCTCTTCGTTTTCATTGCCGATCAGACCCCCAGCCGCGCGAATTTGCACTACTGGACTACGTTTCTCCATCGCGACACCGCCATGCTCAACGGCCCCGAACGATTGGCCGTAAAGATGAATCTTCCCGTGATCTATGCTGACGTGCGGCGCGAAAGTCGCGGGCATTACACCGTTGATTTTCAACTCCTCACCGATGCCCCGCGCTCCAAGCCCGAAAATTGGATCACCGAGGAATATACCCGGCGCATGGAGCGCACCATCTTGCGAGACCCCGCCTGCTGGCTCTGGACCCATCGCCGCTGGAAATACACCCGATAGCCCCCGGCTTCATCGCCAAAACGCTTCCCTTTTTTCCATATCCTTCGGCCTTTAGGCTACAAAAAGCCCTCGCGAGGGCTTGACTTTCTTTTGCCTACTTTTCTTGTGGCAAGACAAGAAAAGTAGGAAGCCCCGCGCCCTCCCCATTTCCAAACACCCGATAGCCGAAGGCCACGATGCAAAAACGTATATATATAATGTATAGCCGCCGGCCCCGAAATCTTTGGAATCCATAGCGACAGAAAGCCCTCGGCTTTAGCTCCATTCAAAACAAAAACACCCAAAAGCCTCAGGAAAATGAACGTTTCAAACGAAAATCTCCAATTGCCTAAGGCAAAAACGAATTTCAAAGTGAAAACGCCGATTTGCCTGAAGCAAAAACGCATTTCAAAGTGAAAACGTCGATTTGCCTGAGGCAAAAGCGTATTTCAAAGTGAAAACACCCAATTGCCTGAGGCAATGGGATGCCATCAAATGAAAATACTTCCAAGCCTAAGGCGGTCGGTAGGTGAGAAAAAATGACGCCTATCCGCCTGGAGCTGACGGGCGATAGCAAAAAATGACCTCCCAAGGCCTCCGGCTTTTGGGCCTCACTTCAAAGCAGTCCCCAGAAGCCTTAGACGGCTGATCGCAGAAAAAACAAAGAAAAAAGCAGCCGGAGGTTTTGCGAATCAAAAAAAGAGGTACGTTTGCGGTGTCAGAATATAGTAATAATGTCATACAAAACACAACGAACCACTATGAAAAAGGTCCAATTAAATGTGCCCCACGTGATCGTCTTTGTCAAGGCGAACAACACGAAGCTGAACAACTCGCTGCACGTGCAGTATCATCGCAAACAGTATGAGCTCGTTATGGCCGTCGACAAAACGAAGCTCAAACTTCCTACCGACCTGCCGGAGAAGTGGAACCAGGGAATCACGTTCGAAACGAAGATCGACCAGCAGTCGTCCGTCTCTGCCGACACGCCCAAGCTCAAGCAGAAGGATGCCGAGCGAAAAGATCAGTTGATGAACATTTTCCTGATCATTCGCGCCCAAAAACGATCGCACAAAGAGAACATCCGAGAGGCTGCGCTGCGCCTGGCCGCAACGCTCCATCCGTACGAGAAGATCTACACCTTGCCTTACGAGATGGAAAGCAGCCGCCTGCTGAGCATGGAAGACGACATCAAAACGATGACGGCCGACATCGCTACGCTGGATCTCACTGACGCCTTCGACAATCTCAAGAAGTTGAACGCCGAGTTTGAGCAACTGCACGTCCGCCGCCGGACGGGTGACGCCGACAGCGCGTTGCCCCTGGCGGTTGAGATCCGCCCGCAAACGGATGCCGCTTTTGAAGCCATCTGCCAGTATATCCAGTCTGCGTATCTCAACGCCACCTCAGACGATGATCGCGCGATCATCGACCAACTTGTCGACCGAATGAACCGCACTTCGTTAGACTTCAAAACGATGCAGCGCTCCATCACCGCCACACACCGAAAAGACAACAAAAAGAAGCCCGGGGAGAAGAAAAAACGGAAAAAAAAGCCGGATGACGGTCCCGACATTCATCTGCCGGAAGAAGACAACAAGCCGAAGAAGCCAGAGGAAGGCGGCGGCGGGAAAAAGCCCGAAACGCCCAAGCCGGGCGGCGCTGGCGGCGGCGACACAGGCGGAGGGGGCAGCGGCGATCCGGATATCCACCTTCCGGAGGAGTAGCGTCGGAAAGCCAAAGGCTATCAACCCAAAACGGAACGTTTCGGTCGCAAGCTAAAGGCGCATCATAGAAAGTGCCGAGCCTCGGGGGGATTACTTCCCGCTGAGATTCGGCATTTTACGTTTTCTCCCCATCGCTTTCAGTTTGGGGGAGGATCGTTTTTTTGAGGTGTATTTTCTGGAGGCTTTTGCGAGATGGCCTTCATTTTTGCGCCGTAGCCTTAGGCTTTGGGGGTGATGCTTTTTTTGAGGTTCTTATGCTTGAGGCTTTTGCGCGACGGCGTTCATTTTTGCGCCGTAGCCTTGGGCTTAGGGGAGGATGTTTTTGGGAGAGTCCTTATGCTTTCGGCTTTTGCGCGACGGCGTTCATTTTTGCGCCGTAGCCTTGGGCTTAGGGGAGGATGTTTTTGGGAGAGTCCTTATGCTTTCGGCTTTTGCGCGACGGCGTTCATTTTTGCGCCGTAGCCTTGGGCTTAGGGGAGGA
>CALHPT010000034.1 GCA_938036405.1 uncultured Tannerella sp. | reverse complement strand
GTATGTACTAAGGGATAAGAATGTGCGTCGCGGGTTGCTGATTAAGAAAGCCCCGAAAACAAAATAAGCCGGATGGACTCCGGCTTATGATGGGGATTGATTTGCATCTCACGCTGTAGCTGTTACAGTCGGCTGGAGTCCCCATACATCCCCGAGGTGTTGGCCATCAGCCTTAACCGTGGCTGCAAACTTCAATGCAAATATACGACGAAACAGGGAACAGAATATGGATATAGATGAGTTCAAGGATTATTTGAAGGCGTTACCGGAAAAGATTTTGAGCACTGCGCCTGCCATTGTGTCAGAGACAGCCGTAGAGTATTACAAAGAGCGCTTTGCCGTGAAAGGGTTCGATGGATCTCCGTGGATACCAGGCAGACCGAAAAAGAGCGGCTCTCTATTGGTGCAAAGCGGTAATCTGATGAATAGTATCCGTCCCGCCTACGTGGGGCCGGATAAGGTCGTTATCTCAGCCGGTAACGCCCAAGTGCCCTATGCAGAGGTGCACAACGAAGGCTTCGAGGGGGATGTGGCTGTAAAGTCTTATGTGCGCAGCACGAAGAAGGGGAAAACGAGCAAGAAAGACAATGGCGACGCCCCGGGCACGGTAAAGGCACACACGCGCCACATGAATATCCCCAAGCGGCAATTCATGGGCTATTCTCGAGACATGGCCGACCGCATCAAAAAGCGTCTCGATGAGGCCATCGATGGCATACTGTAATCAAATAGAATAAAGGCAATGAATAAGGAACTGTTTATCGCTTTATGCGACCGGATCGGGCAGTGTGTGCCCGAGATTCGTTTTATAGACTTCGACCGCGGGCAGCTGAGCGCATCCGGCGAACGCCCGCCTGTGGAATGGCCTTGTTGTCTGCTGAGCATCGACTACACGAATTGCCGTGACCTCGCTGTGGAAGTGAATACGCAATTGGTAATGGCTGACATCACCCTACGCGTGGCCTTTCCACCGGCTGGCGAAACGCACAACCACGCCCCTGAAAAGGTGCGCGCCGTAGCCCTGCAAATGCTCGACACGGTGGAAAAGCTACATGATGCCCTTCAAGGTGAGACGCTGGGCGATACGGTTTCCGCCCTCAGCCGCAGCCGTGCCACAATGCAGACACGCAGCAATAAGATCGTCGTGTTCAATCTGATCTACTCGACGACCTTCCAAGAAGTAAAGTAGACGATCAAAAGGGGCGAAAATGCCCCCTTTCGAGGTGTGAAAGGGATACAAAAAACGGGGCGCGAAAAACACGTCCCGTTTTTGTACTTTTTGATTGGCGCTATTGTACTTTTTGATTGGCGGATTATACAAGCCATGTCAGATGGGAGATGAAGCAAAAAAACTGCACCAGTTTAGGGTAGCCCTGAAATAGCAAAGAGCAGAATGAGCAGTCCCCATAAAACAATCATCCGATAAATTCAAAGACAGTCTCTCCTCTTCGACACAAAAAAACCTTCCGCTTCCCTCGCTAGAGGAAAAGCGAAAGGTTACGTCCTTTCTTATGGTAAAGGGTCTGATCAGCCTCCGAAACATACACTCCGGCGGCGTGCTCCCCTGCGGATGTTGTTAGGGGCGAGGCAACGCCACCTTAGCGATTAACCGCCGTCCTTCGAACGTCTGATCGTTGAGTTCGGCAATCGCTCGGTTCGCCTCTTCGTCGTCCGGCATTTCGGCAAAGGCATAGCCCCTCGAACGGCCGGTCTCCCGATCCTTAATGACCCGTACGGAATCCACCGTCCCGTACTCTTCCAATCGTTTCTGCAAATCTTCTTCCTGAACGCGATAATTCAGGTTGCCCAAGTAAATATTCATGAGTTATAAAGTATAAATAATATCGACACCAATGAAAGGCAAGAATTTCGCGAGTTCATAACAATAGCCTCCATCATCGGTTAATCGACAGCTGCAGAATAGATTGTTAAGTACATTCGATATATACTTTCTTTCATGGCCGCAAAGAAAAGGATAAAAGATTGATATATGCAAGACTTTTTTACCCTGATTTTAGCCCGACGTGAAAGTGTTACACCTCCTCATTTCTGTGCTTTTTGGCGCCATTTTTTCAAAGGCTCATTTGCCGAAAGTCTATTGTATATAGGTATAAATAGAGGGGATCTAGACAGGGGCAGAATAGAACGAATATCGAGTCCCAAACAGGTCAAAAACCGGCATCAACAGCGGGTTTGAGGGCTTTTTTGCGGCCGTCTTCACTCATTTGTTGGATTGAAATTATAGTCTAATTTTGCACCCTGCATAAAAGAAAAAACAGATTTAAAATCCAAACAACAATTCCTGCAATAAGCAGCCCTTGATATAAGTCCTCATTTTTTAGAACCTCTAACCCTCCTGCCATAAACATAAAAAAGGCTATAGGATACAAAATAAAAATCCC
>CALHPT010000033.1 GCA_938036405.1 uncultured Tannerella sp. | reverse complement strand
GGGGTTACATCGCCTCGGGCTTTTTTGTGGCGTTACATGGTGCTGTCGAGCGACACGTTGTCGCTTTTACCCCCTGGCCATTAGAACCCGAACACGTTGCGGGCGATCCAAAAGGCAATGGTGATGACGAAGTAGGTGCGGATGGCGATAGATGTTTCGAGGGTAGATCGAAGGGTGCTTGCGGGATGGAAATAGGTGTAGATGCGGGCGCTGATCAGTAGGGCCAAGTAGGGGAGTGAGACGACAAACAGGGCGTTGTGCATGAAAGCCGATGTGATGTCGGCGTGAAGCAATGCGTGGACGGCACGCTGCGACCCACAACCGGGGCATTTCAGTCCGGTCAGCATGAGGAACGCGCATTTGGGAAAGAAGATGGACGAGGTGGGGCTAACACGGTAGTAGACGACGGCCAATGCGGCGATGCCGACCATCCATAGAGGAAGGCTGAAGAGTATCAGGCGGCGAATAGGGTGGGGCATAGGGGGCGGAATAAAAAGCGACGGCGCGCCCCTCCCTTTGATCAGCTCAAAATAGACGGGCGCACCGCGTATGTGAAACCGATGGCGAGTATGACGGATTAGGCATCCATGAACCCTGCAGCGGCGACTACGACAACAAAGAGGAGGTAGAGTAACACAAAGACGCCTCCAACAACAGCGCCCCAGATGGCCCACTTCTTAGCGTCTTTCGAGGCCTTTTCGGCGCCCACATAGTCACCTGCGGCATAGGCGGACCCAACCTTCGAGGCGTTGATAATGGAGACAATGCCGAGTGGCATTCCACAACCGCAAAGGATGGTGACAAGGATACCCCAGACCAAATAGTTATCCGGCATGGGTGGGCGCTGCGAGTTCGGATTGTAGGACGTGGATGAGGAGCTGTTTCCGGCAGATTCAAACGCTGTTTGCGCAGGAGGAGTGGACTGCGGCGATGCGGAGTGGGAGGATGAGGTGTTGTAGTTCGGCTCCCTACGGTTGTAGCTCGATTCCTCATTCGCGGGGGCAGTGAAGAGGGCTTGCAACTCGGGCAGCGTACGTGCGGGCACCCAGTCAGGAAGGCCGGAATAATGCACGGACGTGTCGGGGGTGATCGCTTCTTTCTTCAAAGCGTCGAGGGTGAAGGGACCGACTTTCGTGTTCCCATTGAGGTAGAAATATTCTTTTTCCATTATGTATTTAGGGGGTTGATGAATAATCAGGAGAAAACTAAGAAGCTGAGCACGCTATGTGCGCGCGTCAGGGAAACGAAAAAGCCCGTGGATATGTTCACGGCGACTCACTTATCCTCAACGTTTTTCGTTTTTCGTCCGGCCGTGAGTTCAAGCACGCAGACGAGGGCAAATCCGGCCACGGCCAAGGCGATGCCTTCCCAAAGCAAGTGGTCGGGCAAGATATTGGCTTCGATCAGCGGACGCACTTCGCCGTGACGGTCGACGTACGTTTCGACCGTCTCTTTCCACGGCCACACTTTATTAAGCGATCCCAGCATAAAGCCGCTCAGGACGGCAATGGTGACGTTGTGAAAACGGTGCAGGGCGTAGGAGAGGGCGTGCGAAAAGAGTGAGATGCCGATGGCTGCACCGGCTGCGAAGACGAACATGACGGGCAGATTCAGCGTCTTGACGGCCTCCATGATGTAGAAGTATTTGCCCAGTAGCACGAGGATGAAGCTGCCCGAGATGCCGGGCAAGATCATGGCGCATATGGCGATGGCGCCGCAGAAGAAGATGAACCACAGTGCGGAGGGCGTCTCGGCCGGTGTCATCACGGTGATGAACCATGCGGCCACGGCCCCTGCGACGAATCCCGCGAGGCTCTTGGCGTCCCACCGGGTGACTTCGCGCGAGACGAACCACGTGGATGCCAGTACAAGCCCGAAGAAGAAGGCCCATACGAGCACGGGTTGGTGGACAAGCAGGTAGGTCACGAGCCGGGCCAGCGAGAAGATGCTGATGCCTATGCCGGCCACGATGGCCAAGAGGAAATTGCCGTTGATGGCCTGCCAGAAGGCGCCGAGGCGGAAGGTGAAGAGTAGCCGTAGCGCGGCCGACGATCCGATGCGTTTGATGGAGTCGATCAACTCGCCGTAGATGCCAACGATGAAGGCGATCGTGCCGCCGGAGACGCCCGGGATGACGTCCGCTGCACCCATACCGATGCCCTTGAGGGTCAGCAGAGCGTAGTCTTTAATTGTACGTCCCATGTGTGGTCAGTTCTGATAGAATTTATGATTCAAAATCTCGTCGGAGAGATGGTTGCCGGTGGGTGTTTGGTCTGGGTTGGAGCGGGTAAGATTGCCGAAGCGGAGGA
>CALHPT010000032.1 GCA_938036405.1 uncultured Tannerella sp. | reverse complement strand
TGCTGGAATCTGCACTTCCGGCTCTACTTTTTTTCAAGTAGCTCCGACCTGTCGGGCTTGGGGCCAAAAAAACAGGAACACGACGCCTCCCTCAAGAAGTGTCGTGCCCCAAAAGAAGCCTAAGTGCCCGTCCCGTCATTTGCCGATCAGCTCTGCGATATTGACGGAGAGGTTGGCGATGAACTCCGTGCCCCGGGTGAGGGTGGCGGAGCTGGCGTCGTAGCTGATGTTCTTATCCCTTGCGTTGAAGAGGTTGTCCACGCCCACGCTCAGGGCGATGCCGCGCGGGAAGTAGCATCCGGCGTTCAGCTTCCAGAGCATGCGGCTCTCAAGCTCCATCTTGTACATGCCCTTGCTGCGGGTGCTGTACGACCAATAGTCCGTGGCGGCCATCCAGCGCCCGTTCAGGCCGATGTAGGCGCGGCAACGGCCGAAGCGGCGCGTGTAGTCGGCTTGCATGACGGCTGTGTGGGGGCGGATGTAGGAGCTGCGTTTGCCCTGCACCTTCTCGTCGTCGTTGACGTAGGAATAGGTGCCGCGCAGGGTGAGGTCGAAGGGCAGGCGCACTTGGGCGTTGACGTCGAAGCCGTAGGTCTTGGACTTTTCGGCGTTCTGATAGGTGTAGTCGGGATACTGCTTGGCGGGGCCATCCTCGATGCGCACCGTCCGGACGATGCGGTTGTTGAACCAGTTATAGTAGCCGGTGGCGGAGGCGTTGAAGATGCCGGCGACCCACTCGGCCGAGATGGAGGCGTGGTGGCTCGTTTCGGGCTTGAGGTCGGTGTTGCCGTAGATCTTGAACATGCCGCGGTGGTCAAACTCGGCGTACAGCTCGCGGAGCGACGGGGAGCGGAAGCCGGCCGCATATCCACCGCGCAGCGTGACGTGCCCGAGGCGATACATGGCGGAGAGTTTCGGGCTGACGTGCGCCTTGTATTCCGAGTGGTAGTCCATGCGCAGGCCGCCGACGAGGCTCAGGCGGTCGGTGACGCGATAGTCGTCCTGGACGTAGATCACGCAGTTGGAGAAACGGGAGGAGGTGGTGTCGCGAAACCAGTTGCTCTTCATCCGCTCGGTGTTGTATTCGGTGCCGGCGGTGAGGGCGTGACGGTCGGCCAGGAGGAGGCTGTAGTTGAGTCGGAAGTTGTTGGTGATGTCGCGATACTTCACCGTGGTGAGGTCGCCAGCCTGGGGGAAGATGTCGTTCTTATAATAATGGTCGTAGTGGTAGGAGATGTCCAGCCGACTGGTCTCGTTGAGGATGTAGTTCAGCTTGCCGCCGAAGGTGAAGTCTCGGAAGCGCTCGTAGAGCTTCATCTCTTTGGTGTAGAGCAGTCGGTTCTGGTAGAAGCTGCCGTCAATCTGTGCGCTGAGTCGGTCGGTGAAGTCGTAGCCGAACTTTTGGGCGATGGAGAAGGTCTCGTAGCCCTTGATGTTGAAGCTGCGTCGGGTGGTATCCACGGCGGTGGAGTCGGTGCCGTCGGGGCGCTTGAAGGTGCTCGTCATCGGCTTGGTGTCTCGGATGGTGTACGGGTCGCGACGGCTGAAGGAGGCCGAGGTGAGCGATGAGAACTTCTCCTGACGTGTACCCACGGAGAGCGCGTATTTCTGGTCGCCGAGGCTGGTGGTGCGAGCGGAGACATTGCCCACGAACGGGCGGTTGGCCTTCTTGGTGATGATGTTCACCACGCCGCCCAGGGCGTTCGATCCGTAGAGGGTGGACATGCTGCCCTTGATCACCTCGATGCGCTCGATGTTGTCCACGTCGAGGCGGGTGAAGTCGATGTTGTCCAGCGCACCTTCACCGGCCATGCGTTCGCCGTCGATGAGGAAGAGCAAGTAGCGGGAGTCCATGCCCTGGAAGGAGATGTCGGGCAGTCCGGAGCCGTGCGCTGCACCGTTGAATTGCAGGCCGGGCAGCTCGTATTCTAACAGCCCTTTGAAGTCCTGCGGGTCGAGTTTCTTGATTTCCTCGGCCGTGATGACGCGCGTGACGACGGGCTCATCCTTGAGCATGCGCTCCGTTCGTGTGCCGGTGACGACCACCTCGGTGAGGCCGTTCTTGGCCTCGTCGAGTGTCACCTCGAGGGTGGGTTGCTCTTCGGCCAACACGTCGACGGTCTTCTGCTCGTAACCGGTGCAGGAGAAGCGCAGGCGGTAGGTGCCTTTGTCTAATTGGAGGCGAAAACCGCCGTCGACGTCGGCAGCGATTCCGATGTTGGTGCCGAGCACCATCACCGTGGCGTAGGGTACGGGGGCGTTCATTCGGTCCTTCACGGTGCCCCTCACCGTGTAAGTTCGTCTGGTCACGTTTGAGTCAGTGGCATAAATGGCCATGGCACAGCAGATCATGAAGCAGAGAAGCGTAGCTATTCTTTTCATTATATATGAATGGTTGTTTTGATTTTTTAGCGCGGCAAAGATGAAGGCGCGCACGTCGCCCGGCAATCCCCATTTCAAGGGAGAGCAAGGAGGCGAATTGCACAATGAAAAGAGAGGAAAGAAGAGGATTTACAGGGTGATTCATGCTCGGGAGGCCCTTCAAAATCTGATTCTGACGCTTTGCAGACCGTTGCAATGGCCCAGAATCTGATTTTGACGCTTTGCAGACTGTTGCAATGGCCCGGAATCTGATTCTGGAGGATTGGCAGACAGTGCAACGGCCCGGAATCTGATTCTGGAGGATTGGCAGACCGTGCAACGGCCCCAGCATCTATTAGAAGACCAGCAACGAAACGAGCAGCAGGGTATAGATCCAGATATTGCGGGCGGTGAGTCCGAGCACACGGTTCAGATCGGAGCCGCTGAGGCGACGCAAATCGTGCCACGTCACCAGTTCGAAGGCGAGGAAGATGAGGAACAGCAACCAGGTATAGGCGCCGCGATAGAAATAGGCGGGCCATGAGCAGGCGACGGCCAGCACGGCGCAGACGAGGTAGAGCGTCGTGCCAAAACGGCGGCCAAAACGCACGACGGTGGTGCGTTTGCCAGCGGCGGCGTCCTGCTCTCGGTCGCGGACGTTATTCACGAGCAGGATATTGACGGAGAGCAGTCCCAAGGCAACGGAGATCCACGCTGTGGTGGCGGTCACGGTGCCCGCCTGGACGTAATACGTGAGGCAGACCGGGATCACGCCGTAGAAGAGCAGCACGCAGACGTCGCCCCAGCCGCGATAAGCCAAGGGGTAGGGTCCGGCGGTATAGGCGGGCACGCAGAGCGCGATGGCTACACCCGCACCGAGGAGCAGGACGGGGTTGCCGTAGGCCAAGAGGAAGAGTCCGCAGATCAGGGCCAGCCCAAGTGTGACGAGCGAAACGCGGAGCATCGTCTGCGGGGCAATCCACCCCGAGGCAACGGCGCGCTGATGCCCCACACGCCGATCGGTGTCGGCTCCCTTTTTATAATCGAAGTAGTCGTTGGAGAGGTTGGCGGCCACCTGTGCCAGCACGGCTACGAGCAGGCAGAGCGCAGCGGGCACGAACCGGAATGCGTCCGCGTGCCAGGCCAGCGCCGATGCGACGACGACGGGGCAGGCCGAGGCTGCCAAGGTGTGCGGTCGCGCCGCCGTGGTCCAGGCCTTCAGCGGACTCACCACAGCGGCGGCGGAGTGTTGTGACTCGATGCTCATTTCTTCGGGAGCATGATGAGATCGTCGGGCGCTGCACCCTTTCCGCCGCGGATGGGCACGGATTTGGTCTTGACGGTGATGCCGCCGTTCTTGCCGTTTTCGCTGTAACGGATGATGACGTAGCCCGGGCGTTTGGGGTCAACCTCGACGGGCTTCAGCCCCGTCTTCCACTGATCGCAATGGGTGGGGAAGCTCTCGATGGCTTCGATCCAGCGCCCTTTTTGGAGCGTCCAGACGTGGTAGTCGGCCCAGCAGCCGTTGAACCAGATGGGCAGCAAACCGATCTCGTCGGCGCCGTCGCCGTTCAGGTCGCCGAGGTTATCGGGCGTGCCGTCGATGCAGTGGCGGACTTTGATGGGGGGGATGAAGGGGTTGAGGAAGCGAATCGTGCCGTCGCAGCCGCCGAGGCATCCAGCGTCCTCGTCGTCCGTTTTGGCGAAGACAGGCGGCTCGAGCCAGACGTAGCCCTTCGTCCCCGTGCCGTTGAAGTCGCCCTCACTCATGCCGCTACCGCGTGTACTGCCGGTTTCAGTCTTCTTGCGGTTGTAGTCGGTAGCGCCGTCGCCCTCGGCCGTGATCCGCCAGCCGTTGGGCGTACGCATCATGACGAGGTAGGAGGGGTATTCGAAGAAGCCGTCGTTTTGCTTGACGCGTTTGATGAAGGAGCAGCGGTAGGTGACTTGATTGATGGAGTCGTAGACGATCTCGCCGACTAACGTTTGGGCGTATCCGGGATGGCTCTCCATGTAGGCCCGTTTGTCGTTGATGCACTCGTCGGGGCTGGTGCGGCCGCCGTAATAGAGCACCTCGCTGTCGTGGTAGAGCTGCTTGAGGCGGTCGACGGTGGCCGGAGTGAGGGCGGCGTTCCAGGCTTCGACCACTTCGCGCAGCTCGGCCTTGGTGCGAAAGTCTCCGTCCTGTATGGCCTCTTTGATGGGAAGCACAGCCGACGAATCCTTGAGGAAGACGCTATCGCTCGTCGCCGTGACGGGCGCTAAGGCGGCGGTATCGTTAGCGGCGGCCACCAGCGCCACCGTTTCCGCGGAGTCCGTCAGTGTGATATTGTCTTGCGCTCTGGCTGCGGGAGTGGCCACCCAAAGCAATCCGGCCAGTGCGCCGTAAGTTGCCCTCTTGAAGAAGGCTTTCGTTCGTTCATTCATTGTTCTCAATTAAAAAGGGGTGAGTATTTACGAGTAGTGCGTTGTGATAAGCTGCGCGCGCCCAGAGTGCATGTTCCCGGTCACGCGCAACTTGTAACGTCAAAAAGGGGGGATAATTATTCTCCATTCATCGCTTGCGCTTCGCCACGTAGCGCCTGAAGTAGCCGCATTCGCGGATCACATCTTTGTAGTACTGGGTGTTTGCATACCGTGTCAGCTCGCTAAAGCCGTCGCGATCTAACCAATCGACGTAGTCGCTCTGAGCTTCATACGGCGCATTGTTACAGAGGGCGAGTCCGCGGACAGGCCCCAGATAGCAGTCGTTGCGATCGCATTTAATCGACAGGAAAACGGCTTTAGCCCGCTGCTCGTCGGTGGTGGCAGCCTTCAACGCCATGCGGTAATACTTCTTCGCGGTGGGGCAGGTCATGATCATTTCCTGAGCATAGCAAGGGACAAGCCCGAAGTACGAGGCGCTGAGCAGGCTGATGCGCCAGATGTCCGACGTGCCGTAATACGACATGTTGTAGAAGGCATTCCCGACCAGTATACAGTTGTTATACACATCCTCTCCGCGAGCAATCTTGGCTTCGCCTTCCTGAATCTTTTGGATGAGGGTGAGCGGTGTGTATTTCACTTTCGCCTCCTTGATGTGCTTGTCGGTGTGGGCGTCGTATCGATCGAGGATGTAATCGTTGAAGGGATTGGCATACATCTCATCCATGGCGTGCTGGTCAGACTTCCTCAGCAGGGCTTCGGCCTCCGTCAGTCGGTCGGCATGAGCAGCTTGGAGGGCTTTGTAGTAATAGAAGTCTTGGGCCGTATATGGATAGGCGTCGACGAGCAGCTTCTCAATCGGTGTGCGTGGGTTTTCGAGCAGAGCGATCAGCTGATCCACCACGCCGGGCTTTCCGATCTTTTCGCTGCTATGCTCGAATAGTTCTGAATGAGCCGGTTTGCCGGCGCGGGCGTAGAGTTCAGAGAGGTAAGTGGCACTTTGATCGATGGCGGTCTTGAAGCGTGTGCCGCCTCCACTGTATTCCTGATAGTTGCTTTGAGAGTAAAGCCAGCGGAGATCGTCGGCGAGGCGCTCTACGTTGTCGCCCTTCACTTCCGTGATCCGATTCAGGGAGTTGACGATGCGCAGCAAGCGCAACTGATTGGCTAAGGCTTTGTCGCCAAACTTCATTTTGCTTGCGGCCTTGTCATAGAGGGCGCTTGCGCCATTGTGGTCGCCGGCCCAAGAGGTGACGTAGCCCGCGGCGGCATACCAGAGGTAGGGGTTCTCCGTCTTCTCTTCGGACGCAATCTGACGGATCAAATTGAATGTCTCGCGTGGCACTTCCTTCATCCGATTGATCTCCTCGTTATTGTCTTTTGTTAGTGGGCCGATCAGCCGCTCCCGGCGATTTTCTTTGTCGTTGATGAAGCGGGTCAGCAGCAGGCTGAGCAGCGGATCCTCGGGGCGGATGCGATAGATGGCTCGGATGGCTCGGTCGTTATCGCCCGTCCGGAAGGCCAGGAGGGCCCAGAGCGCCGTTTTTTGCTCGGGCGAGGCGGCACGGAGGCATTCTTCCCACTGCTTTTCGTCGAGCAGCCGGAGCGAAGTGGCGGCTACGGGGCGCATGGCCGGGACATGGTTGAACATCTCGGCATAGAGCAAGTTGGCGTTACGGAAATCTTTCACCTGGAGGTAGAAGCCCGCCCGGTAGCCGAGGGCGCGATAGTAGAGTGTGTTGCGCGGCATATCCTTGTCGACTTCGCTGAAGAAACGTTCAAACGCATCCCGATTGCCAGCGTAGAAGAGGGCTTTAAGCGCCTGAAAGGCGTAGCGATTCTTGAGAAAGGCATCCGTCTGCGTTTTGTAGCCCTGAATGACTTCCTGTGTCAGATCAGCGGGCACCTTCCGGGGCGCTTCTGGCTTATTGTTGCTGTAAAACGACCACGGGTCGATCGGTGTGCAGGCATAGTCGTCTACCTGGTGGGCCAGGCGTACGAAGCGCTCGAAGGCTTTCACCTTCGGATTCGAGGAATTGGCGATGGCTGCGACGTTTTTACCCTTGAGCATGAAGTCGGCGATCTGTTCGCGGCTGATTTTTCCGTCCAGAAATTCGTACCAATCCGTTGTCACCTCGTCGTTGAATCGGCTGGGGTGCTGGTCGTCGTGTCCGTTGTAAAACGTCGTGTAGGGGTCGTAAAAGAGGGGCCGATACGCCGCGGCATCCTTCATCATCAGCTCGGGGGTGAAGTTCGAGGGCGGGTCGAAGTCAAATCCGGCGCAAGCCCAAATGATCCCCACCGGGATAAGGACGGCGCTAAAAACGGCGCACCACATTCTTAAAGAGATCTGTTTCGTTTTCATAGTTCGTTATGTATTTATCGAAGTGATGTTCATCCAAGTCGAAAAAGATGACCTCGCGAGGCCGCTCACGCAGATGCTGACTGAGGTCGCGAGCCATTTGCAGGAGGTCTTTCGATGTCACGCCCTCGATCTTCACCTCGTCGCCTGCGAAATAGTAGCGCCCGCCCTTGATGGTAGCGTGTTTCGCTGTGATTCGGTTGGAGCCGCGGGTGACAAGGAAATGGGTGTCTCGCTCGAAATCCGCCCGACTGATGCGACTGATCAAGTCCGTCACGCGGCCCTCGTGGATGTGCACGCCCCAGGCGTAGATGGGCACGGCCACGTCGAGCGAGAGGGGGTAGCGCTTGAGGCTGCCGAGGTAGCGCTTGGCGATCTCCCGGTCGTAGATGGAGTTGAGGGAGTCGGGCGCCAGCGCCCCCATGTTGTAGTACATGAGCACGCCACGGTCGACCCGCGGGATGCGCGTGACGGTGTGATGCTTGGCTTGATGCAGGCGGATGGTGGCCGACAGGCTGCGGAAGCCGCCGCGGTGGCGGAGGGTGTCGATGAAGGCCATGAAGCGGTCGCGGCTGCCGGTCGACCAGTCGCAATCGATCTGCACATCGTTGGGTTCGGGTAGGCCGACAGCTTGGTTGATCCGTCGGATGTAGGCGGCGACGTTGCTGGCCAGCGAATCAGGGTCTGTCTCACGGCGGAGCATCACGGCGTTCGTGATGTACACCACGGGCGTGACGCGAATGCCCTTCGGCGGTAGGCAGCGAAAGTGGACGGGGGATTCTGGCACGGGAGCGCCGCTGACGGGGTCCAGCTTGACATCGAAATAGCGGATATAAAGGTGCTTCACCTGGCAATCCTCCAGCGTTCGCCGCTCGGCCGGGGTCAGGTCGAACGTCGTGCGCCAATAGTAAAAGGCCACGTCGGGCGTGTCGTCCTTGCGTCCAGGCTGGCAGGCTACGACCGCCAGCGTGCAGAGGAGGAAAAGCAGGTGTTTGGCATTCATCGAGTGGGGAGGGAGTTCGTTTGTTCCTTCAGCGCAACAAAGATATACCAAACGAAGCGGAGGCGCAGGCTGTGCGTCTCTTCCCACCATGCGCGACACTGCAAACTCAAACTGCATACGATCAAACAACTCGGTTTTTTATCGCACATCCAATGGAATAGAATAAAAGCATAGGTGTAGTTGATCTTATTCTCTTGTGATAAGAATAAACCACTATGGTGTTTTATCGCAATCACGATAGAATGTAATCAAACACCGCGGTTGGTAATCGCAATCGCGATGGAATGCAATCAAATACCGCGGTTGATAATCGCAATCACAATGGAATACAATAAAACACCGCGGTTGGTGATCGCAATCACGATGGAATGTAATAAAACACCACGGTTGGTAATCGCAATC
>CALHPT010000031.1 GCA_938036405.1 uncultured Tannerella sp. | reverse complement strand
TTCCCCTCGATATGGCGACATCCCAATGCTCGCAGTTAAGCAGAAGAAGTCGGTTTGACCGCAAAGCATTAGGCGGGTTACAGTAAATAAAAATGGACACGGCGATACCCCCCCGATCCCGCCGTATCCTTAAAAAAGGGCGACTTTAATACACTACCCGCAATCCATTCTATAATAGGGAACAGCGGCTTTTGCGCAATATTAAATAAAAAAGCCGATAACACATAGGTTTTTTGACCTAATGCGTTATCGGCTCTGCGTCTATGCGTCTGGCACTTTTAATCATTTTTTTTGAATTTATTATATGTGTTAGCTAACTGTCCACAAGCCGCGTTAATCTCTCTGCCATGAGAAACTCTCATAGTAACTTCAAGTCCTGCTTGCTCTAATTGATGTTTGAATGCAACTATTTCCCGTTTCTGTGGTGCTTTAATTCTTGAATTGCTTGTTGGGTTGTATTGTAACACGTTAATCATAACTTTTTTGCCCCGAAACCATTTTGCAAGTTGTCTTACATCTGAGGGCCGGTCATTTATACCCGGTAAAAGCAAATACGCAAAGACAATTTTGCGATTATGCCTTTCAGAATAGGATAAGGCTTGCTTAACAACATCTTCAATAGCATATATGCGCATGTGAGGAATAATACGATTTCTTGCAGATTGTGTTGCTGCGTGTAAAGATATTGTCAACTGAATTTTAAGATGTTCCTCGCGCAATTTTTTTAATTGATCGACCGGACCAACTGTTGATATGGTAATGCCGTCGGTTGGAAAGTTGAGCCCATATCTATCTCGGAGAATATGGATTGCTTTTATCAAGTTGTCATAATTGAATAAAGGCTCTCCCATACCCATAAAAACGATACGGTTTACTTTTCGACGCAACAATATAATCTGTTGTACGATTTCTGACGATGTTAGATTACGAACAAAGCCATTTCGCCCGGACTCACAAAAAATACAACCAACAGGACAACCGACTTGTGTGCTCACGCAAACAGTTCCACCATCTCGCCGCTTGATAAAAACCGTTTCAATGTATTTGTTGTCTTTCAGTTCGTAAACATACTTTTCAGTATCACTGCTTTTGCAAATATTTTTTACCAACATTGATAGATTTTTTTTGCGTGGTAATTGCTTATATAATTCTTCATATAAGGCTTTTGCTTCATTCTCGCCAATAACTTCCGACATTTCTTTGTAAGTAAATCCGTATGGATCATTCCGTACTTCCGCAGGCGTATATTTAGGTAAACGTTTCATTTTTATATCCTTTCTTCTAAATAATAAAAGTTTGTTTTTCTGTATTTTTGATTACAATCTCTAATTTTTCTACATCAATGATATGCGTCAATTTGCATTTAGGGCAGAAAAGAGGAAAATCTTTTAATACAGTATTATGAAATACTTGAACTCTCGTCTTTCCGTTACAAATCGGACATTTTATCCAATATTTTTTAAGCATTATATTTCACTCGTCCTTTTTACACAAAAAAATGCACAGAGCAGTACAACAAAACTAAGGCATAGCTTGCACTATGTCTACCCCTTCTTCTTCGAGCGGTCGTAGATCACTGTGTCGAGGGATAGCTCCCTGCCGTCGCGCGTGAACATCTCGTGCATGAATTCGGCACTGTTCGCTTGACTCCAATCGCGTACCGCGTGCTCGAGCGGGCCGCTTCCCCTCGATATGGCGACATCCCAATGCTCGCAGTTAAGCAGAAGAAGTCGGTTCATGAACTCGACGCCCGAAAAACCGAGTCTCGCAAACGGCGGAAATAGAGGGTCATCTGAAAAGACCGCAGCATACTCACTGCTCAACGGCATATACGCGAGATGAAAATCGTACGAGTCGTCCTCGGGCCCGATGATGAACATAGGCATCGACGTCGTAACGAACCCTGAGCCGACGGGTGCCCTAAGGATGGAGAAGCTCTTCTCAAAAAAAGCCTTTCGAATACGGTTAACTGGCACAATATCATCGTTGGAGAAGAGCATGGTTGCGGCGGCGGCAAGCTCGACCACCGCTTGGGAATCCCCGCGCCAATCCGACCAATCGAGCAAGCCGAGCTCATAGGGTGTCAGATGAACGTTTCTGAGCAGCTCTTCGGCAGTCTCGCGTGACCATTTCTTGTCGACGCGCATACTGATAGGGTGCCGGACGATGATATTTGCCGCCAGCTCGCAAACGGCGGCTTTCCCATCAGAATACCCTTCGTCTTCGCACTGGTCTTCTTTCTGGCGTTCCAAAAAGCGATCGTAAAGCGGCGCGATGCGGCTCTCGAGCTCAGATAGCTTAACCTCGATGAGGTTCTGCGCATAGAATCTGTCTGTCGCATCGCCTGTCGCATCGGCATGCTCGACCTCATAAAGATCGCGCATGCTGCAAAGGTTCTCGCAATTCGTGCGGAAGAAGGAGCCCTTCTGTCTGCTGTAGGCATGAAGCTGCCCGGAGGAATCCGCGAAATGGCGCAGGTAGAACCGCGGCACCCAGTGCTGCTTTCGCGTCATCTTTCCGGGCAGCTTCGACATCCTAAGCCTTCACCGCCTCGTATTGGTAGGTCGTGCGCACGTTGTAATGGAAGTCGTTTCCGAGGTCCAGCGCCTCGAAGTGCTTCTTGGCGCAGCCGATCTTGATCTTCTCCGCGTCGCGCAGGGCGGGCTCGCCGTTCTTGCCGCCCTTGGTCTCGGTCACGAAGTACACGCGGCGCTCGCCGTCGGCCTCCTCGACGTACGCCCAGTCGGGGTTGTAACTGCCGAGCGGCGTGTCGATCTTGAACGCCGAGGGCAATTTCGCGAACACGAGAACCTCCTCCTGCTTGTCTAGAGCCTCGGCAAAGGAGCGCTCGACCCCCGCCGAGTCGTAGACCACGTAGTTGTACAGGCTCTTGCTCGTCATGTCCGGCTTCCACGCGTTCTGCCCAAGGTAGGCCGTGTAGTCGTCAAGCTCGAGGTCGCGCATGGTGTACCACTCGTCCTCGGGAAGGCGCACGTACTTGATGCCCTGGGCGATGAGGTCGTTCTTCACGCGGTTGATCTTGTCGCCGACCTGCGCGAGGAAGGTCGCGGGGTCGATCTCGAACTCGTCGAGGCGGCTGCAGCCCTCGAGGATCGCCTTGATGGTGCCGCGGGTGAGCCCGACGGCGTCCTGCAGCTCTGCGATCGGGTCGGGAAGGTCGTATTTCACCTTTCCCGAAACGGACACCACGGAGGTGCCCGTGCCCTCGGCGCTCACGCCCGCGTCGTCGATGCCCAGCGAGGCACGCTCGCTCGTCACCTGGGGCGGGCGCACGGCGAGCATGCCGTCGACAGCTTCGATGGCATGCTCGATGAGCTTGCCGGAGTCGACCTCGACCTGGAAGCGCGTGCGCTGGCGGATGCGGTCCCACAGGGCCTGGAACGCAGGGTCGAGCGTGACGTCCTTCTGCAGCTCGACCGAGACCTCCTTGGCCTTGTCACGGATCTGGACCCTCTGGGACTTGTGGATGATGATCGCCTCGACCTGCTCCTTGGCAGGCTCGAGCTCGGCGGGGAGCTCGACCTTGCCCTCCTCGGCGGCCGCCTTCAGCTCGGGCGTCACCGCGCCCTTGCCGTCGACCATGCCGGTCGCGACGAGGTGGTCGTAGACCTGCTTGGACTTCTCGTAGCCCAGGCGCTCCTCGACGCCATCATCGCCCTTGACCGTGACCTTCGTGAAGCTCTCCGGAGTGATGACGCCGAACTTGAAGTCCTCAGCCTCAAGCTCCTTCTGCAGGCCGTTGGCGAAGTCGTCGTAGCTCTCGTTCGCGATGACGGTGAGCACGTTCGCCTCTGGGTCGTACAGGCGCTCGCCATCCTGGTTCACGCACAGGCGCAGACCGCGGCCGATCTTCTGGCGCTTGGTCAGGTTGTCCTTTGTCTCGACGAGCGTGCAGATCTGGAACACGTTGGGGTTGTCCCAGCCCTCCTTGAGCGCGGAGTGGCTGAAGACGAAAGAGACGTCCTTGTCCGCGTCCTTGCCGTCCGGGAAGGAGATGAGCGTCTCCTTCTTCTGCATGATGAGCTCGAAGGCCCCGGCGTCGTCGGCGGTGCCGGCGGCTCCCTTGGAGTCCTTGAACTTGCCCTTCTTGTCCTTGGCGAAGTATCCCTGGTGCACGGCGTGGGGGTCGCGCACCAGCGGGGCGCCGACGGCTTCGTAGCACTCGAGCCACGTGCCCTTGCCGATCCCCGCCGCCTTTGCGATGCGACGAGGCGCCTTCGAGTTCAGGGCACCTGCGTACTCCTCCTCAAACATCAGGGCGTACAGGCCGCCGTGGACTTCGGGCTCGTAGACGCGGTATCGGTCGACGCGGTCGATGAAGAAGAGCGAGAGCACCTTCACGCCGCGCGGCCACAGCTCGAACTGGCGGGCCAGGTGGTCCTCGATGGTGCGGCGGATCTGCGCGCGCTTGACGACCTCCTCGTTGACGTCGCCCAGCGCCTCGCCGAGCTCGAGCACCTCGCCGTTCTGGAACTCTATGAACTCGTCGCCCACTGCGGCGCCGATGTTGTTGACCACCCAGCCGCTCTCGTAGTCGCTGTTCTCGCCGCTCTTCTGGTAGAGGTCGTTGCCGGTCTTCACCGTGACGGCCTTGCGCTTCTGCGTGCCGTCGGCCTGGCGCACGTCGATGGACACCTTGGCGGAGAACGGGTCGGACTTGACGGACTCGAGCCTCACGTACGCGCCGTTGAGGTTCGCCTCGGCCTTGATCGAGTCCACGCAGATGCCCTTCACCAGGTGGCGCTCGAAGGCGTCGACCGGCGTGAGGCGGTAGATCATGTTGTAGGCCTGCTTGTGCGTGGCCGAGTAGCGCAGCACGAACAGCGGGTTCAGGCTCTTGATGGCGGCCTTGGCCTGCTTGGTGTTGTCGACGCTCTGGGGCTCGTCGATGATGACGACGGGCTTGCAGGCGCTCACGAGCTCGCGAGGGCTGAAGCCGCCGGTGAGCTTCTCGCTGGGACGGTGGAAGAGGTTGCCCTCCTTCGCGGTGCCATCCTTCTCGAGGCCCTTGTTGAACGCGTCGATGTTGATGACCATGACTTGGATGGAGCTTGATGTGGCGAAGTTGCCCACCGGTCCCATGTCCTTCGAGTCGTATACGAAGTAGTCAAGCGGCGTGCGGTCGTAGAGCGTCTCGAAGTGCCTGCGGGTGGTCTGGAAGCTCTTGAGGACGCCCTCGCGGATGGCCACACTCGGCACGACAATGACGAACTTGGTGATGCCGTAGCGTCGGTTTAGCTCGTAGATGGAGCGGATGTACACGTAGGTCTTGCCGGTGCCCGTCTCCATCTCGACGGTGAAGTCACGCAGGCACCCGTCGGTGAGGACGTCGGTCGCGGGGAGGCAGCCATCCTCCTGAACGGCGTGCAGGTTGTCGAGGAGCTGGCCCGGCGCAACGCGAAGCTCGTTGCCGTGGCCAATCATGAGCTCGCCGATTGCCGTTTGACCCTTGCGGCCGGAATTGGCGGAGAAAACACTGCTGGCGAATTGCTGCCCGCGGAACAGGTCGCAGGTAGCCTCTATAGCCTCCAGCTGATGTTGCTGGTCAGATGAGAACTTGAACTCGAGAGACGCCATGCTAGACCGTCCTTAGTTCGATCTCGCAGCCCATGCGCTCGCCGGCGTGCTTGAAGATCTGCACGGCGTTGAGCTTGAGGGTGTCGTCGAGGATGGAATCGAGGATGAGAACGCGCCTGGGTTCCATGTCGCCGATGGCCTCAAGGGCCTCGATGGTAAGGCCCTTAGACATGCAGCAAACGAGCTCGTCGCAGGCAACGGACCAGATGGGATAGCCCGCAGCGTCGGATTTCTCCACGGGCAGCGTGAGCTCGAGGCCCCATTTGAGCATCATTTCGAAAACGATATCGAGTTCAGTACGGTTGGGCTTCACTACGTCAGTCAGTAGTTGACCAGATTTAGGTCGCTCTATGCTAGAGTTATCGAGCTTGAAAAGACGAAAGCCGATATCGGGTAAGTTTTTAGGCTTCTCTCCGAGTTTGAGCTGGACATTAGCTTTTTCAACTTCAAACTTAGTTTTAATACCTGCTCGACGGATACGCTCCTCTCCAACATCGCAGAGGGTTTTATAGCCTGCCTTGTAAGCGAAGGAATTTTCATCAAAATATTCAGGAAGCTGTATCGCAATTAAACGTCTATTGCCTGAATCTTCAGCGTTAGCCTCAAATAAAGCCTGACCAGTTGTGCATGAGCCAGAAAAGAAATCGAGTACAATGCAGTCATCGTTTGCAGCTAATTGCATAAATCTTCGAATTAAGCTAACAGGTTTTGGATTATCGAAAACTGAGACTCCATCGAATAATTTCTTTACGAGCTGGGTGCCATTAGTAGTTGTTTCCACGTCATCCCACCAGGTATTTGCGACCTTTCCACGACCCATTGCTTCCACAAGGAATCTCTTTCTTTGCGGGCCGCCTTCACCAGTGGAGCCAAATACTATGCGTTTATCTTTTGCCAATTCCAAGTAGTGAGTATAGTCGTTTTTCCAACTAGATCCTGGGCTAGGTTTATATACAACACCTGTATTTGGATTAGTAATTTCGTATTGCTGATTGGGGCGCCAGCCTCCTACTTGAAATGGATCTGCTTTCCAGGGACCGCGAGGATCATTGTCTGGATTAGAAAATCCTTCCCCATCTTCTCGAAGTCTAAATTCAAATCTGTTTTTAATAAAGTAATCAATATTTTTAAAATAAACAAAGTTGTAAGTATGGGAAACAGAAATCAGAGCCGTATTTGTCACCGATTTTGTTGAATTCCACAAAATGTCACCACAGTAATTTTTTTCGCCAAAGATTTCATCAAGAATTGATTTCAAATTTGAGAATTCTGTATCGCTTATGCTTACGATGAATACTCCATCATCACTCAACAGCTCTCTGGCTAATCTCAGCCTGGGGTACATCATGGAACACCAGTCGCTGTGGTATCGACCGCTTGTGTCGGAATTGGACTGGTTGGTAAGCCCTGTTTGCTCCTTGTAGTTCTCGATAGTGTCACCGAACTTGTCTTTATAGACGAAGTCGTGACCTGTGTTGTATGGCGGATCAATGTAAATCATTTTGACCTTGCCGTGGTAACCTCGCTGCAGGAGCTTCAGCACCTCGAGGTTGTCGCCTTCGATGTAGATGTTGTCCGAGTCGAAGGAACCGTCCTCGCCATCGCGACTGCGGCTCTTTTCTACGCAAGGGCGTAGCGTGGCGGTGCTCACGGTCTGTGACTGGCGAATGGCATCTGTCTTTCCGGGCCACGTGAACGCATAGCGCTCCTAGCCCGCGTCTACCTCGTCGCCAAGCTCCAGCCTCAGTTTGTCGAAGTCGATTCCACTCTCGGAGAACACCTCGGGCATCAGCTCCTTGAGCTTGCTCAGGCGATCGCCAACCAGGTTTTCCGATTCGAGGTCCACCTTCTCAATGTCAGCCATTGCAGATTTCCTTTATCTCGTCGGCGACCGCCCTCAGGCGTCGCTCCTCTTCCTTCATTTCCATCCTTAGCCTTGCGGAATCGTTGAGCGTTATGTCTTTCGACCGTCGCTGCTCCTTCAATCGTTTGACGGAGGCTCCCAACTCATCGTAGCACGATGCGAGGACAATCAGCTTCTCCCGGTCCTGAGCGGGGCATATGGGGTAGAACCCCAGGCCGCCTATTGCACGTGACAGTTTCACAGTGCGCGACAGGTCGAGCAGGTACTCCCAGAGGTCGCCCTGCGAGAGCCGCCCGAATGTCAGCGCGCCTAGGAAGTCCGCGTATTCCGGACGGTCAGGATCGAATGCGCCCGTCGACTCGATCAGGTCGACGACCGTCGCACCCTGCTCTGCCTGGCTCTTCCGTGTGAGGGCGACCGACACGCACGCGCAGCCGCCTGCCTCGACCAGGAACACCGTCGGGTTCGGGAAGCACTTGTGTACGAGCTCCGACACCTCCGCCACAGCTAAGGTCCCGGCCGTCATCTCGCAACGGAGGAAGACGATGCTCTGCACGTTGCGCTCGTCGTCCTCGTACGGCGGGATGCGCGTCGTGGACTTCTGAACCGTGGCGAAGTGCTCGAGACGCGCGACCTTGTTGAGCCTTTTCTGCTCGGTCTTGGTGAGCATGGCCTGCTTGACAAGCGCCGTCTTGGGGATGCGGCGGCATCCCGCGAGCGCCGCTTCGGGCAGGCGCAGGATTCCGTTCCAGTCGACGCCGCTCATCGCAGCACCGCGAAACACACGAGAGAGTAGTCGTTGAAGCTCATGACGGTACCGCTGCCGACCTCGCCCAGGCTGAACAGACTCTCGATACCCTTGTCCTGCTGCGTCCCGGTGATGGCCGCCACGACGTCGTCGAGCAGGTCGGTGTAGTCGTCCATCCTCGTCCCGTCGCGGGTCTCGCGATTGAACTCGCAGCACAGCTCGGCAATGGGCTCGGGATGGCCCGAGCAGACGGCTCGCATGATGTCGAGCGCCGGCTTGGGCTGGGTGTGCTTCGTCATGACCTCGCCGTCGCTGGATACGTACACCACGTAGTACGGGAAGACGGGGTTCGTGTCCTTGGGGTCGTTGCCCACGTCGTTCTGCTTTAGGCAGAAGGCCACGCCCGGCTTCACGTCTCCGCGGAGCTCGTCGGGGATGGGAGCTACGGCGTGGAGGCCGGCCGGCGAGTTCTCCAGCGCGCCGGGATGCTCCTTGGCGTAGCGCTGGAGCTCCACGCGGAAGTCGTCGAAGGCGAAGTCCGTGATGGAGATGCCGCCTGAGATGTCCTCGAGGTCGAGCACCTCGTTTTTGAGCTGCTGGAGCTGCTGGCGGCGGTACTTGAGGTCGTTCATCTCGCTGTTGCTCTTGGCCTCCAGCACGTTCTCCTCTCCTGTGGCCGACGCGTCGAGCAGCGCCATGCGGCCCTTCACGCGGCCCTCCAGCTGGATGTATTCGTCGAGCGCGATATCCGGCCAGAAGTTGACCAGCTGGATCTGCGCGTTCTTTGAGCCCAGGCGGTCGATGCGGCCGAAGCGCTGGATGATGCGCACGGGGTTCCAGTGGATGTCGTAGTTCACCAGGCAGTCGCAGTCCTGCAGGTTCTGGCCCTCGGAGATGCAGTCTGTCGCGAAGACGACGTCGATTTCGCCGAGCTCCCGTTGGTTCTCTGGCAGCTCTTTGGAGATGGGAGAGAATCTCGCAAGGATGTTCTCAAAGGTGGTTCTGGGTAGCTTTAAAGAATAGGTTCGATTGGAGCTACCTGCAACTTCGGCACACTCGATGCCAAGTTCACGATTCAGCCAAGGTGCTAGCTGTTCAAATAGGTAATCAGTTGTATCTGCGAATGCGCTGAACACCAGTACCTTACGGTTACTAGGGTTATATGGATTGGTTATTTTTTCTACTATGAAGTTACGGAGCTTTATGAGTTTAGCGTCGCGCTCAGGCGTCACTGCATCGGCGTAAGCGATTAAAGACTGGAGCATCTGGATATCGAAGTCAAGGTCTTGCTCCAGACGAAGGGCATCGACGTCGCGCAGGTCGACATGAACCTTGCCACCAGCTTCGAATTCCTCAGCATCGTCATCGTCAAACCCGTCTTCGAGACCCTCGGTATCGTAGGAGACCTCTGATGCGTTCGTGTTTAACCTTGCGCGTAGATCGACACAGCTATTGAGGATACGACGAAGTGAAATACGGAAGCTGTTTACTGAGGACTCCATGCGTTTGAGGATATTGACACGCATTAGGTTGGCAACTGCCGCCGTACGGTGAATTTGGCTCTCAAAATCCTTACCCCATGTATCGCCGTAACGGTCTTCGTATTTGCGTCGCTGATTAGCGCACACATAGGAAAGCAGCTGGTATTGGGCAAAA
>CALHPT010000030.1 GCA_938036405.1 uncultured Tannerella sp. | reverse complement strand
GCTCGCTTCCTGGCGTCGAGAGGCAGCCGTCACCCCGCGGCTGGTCGATGATGACCGACTGAGATCGCTTCTTCACCTGCGTACAATAATACACCGGCCTCGTAGTTATAAAGGGGCTTATTTTTTGAACGAAACATTGACACAAACCCCTATGATGAACCTTCGTAGAATCGTCGGCCTGCTGCCGGCGCTGCTCCTGCCCGCGACCCTGATGCATGCGCAGGACAAGTACAAACAATTCAGCCCCATCAACACGGCTATCCCCTCGCTCTCCATCGCCCCCGATGCGCGCGGCGGCGGTATGGGCGACATCGGCGCCGCTACCCTGCCTGACATCCATTCGCAGTACTGGAATGCCTCGAAATACGCCTTCATGGAGAGCAAAGCCGGCGTCGGCATCTCGTACACCCCCTGGCTCCGCAAGCTCGTCAAGGACGTCTACATGGCCTACGCCTCGGGCTATTACAAGCCCAACGACCGATCGGCCGTCGGCGCCTCGCTGCGTTACTTCTCGCTGGGTGAGGTGCCTGTCACCGATCAGGGCGGCCAGAAACTCACCAACCTCAACCCCTACGAAATGGCCTTCGACGTGAGTTACGGTATGAAGCTCTCGGAGAATTACTCCATGGCCGTGGCTCTGCGCTATATCCGGTCGGACATGAACGCCTCCATCAATCAAGATCTGCAGCCGGCCAACGCCGTCGCGGTCGACGTCTCCGGCTACCTCGAGAAGTACGTCTACCTCGGCCAGAGCGAGAGCCTCTGGAGCTTCGGCTACAACCTCTCGAACCTCGGTACGAAGGTCTCGTTCGACGGTGGCAACCGCCAGCAGTTCCTGCCCGCCAACCTCAAGATCGGCACCGGCCTGCTGTACCCCATCGACGATTACAACCAGATCGGCGTCTACCTGGACCTCAACAAGTATCTCGTGCCCACCGAGCCGGTCAAGCGTGACGGCGAGTCGGACGACGATTACGCCAAACGAAAGGACGACTATAAGTCGATGAACTCCCTCTCGGCCGCCCTCCACTCCTTCTCCGACGCCAACGATGGCTTCAGCGAAGAGATGAAGGAGGTCAACGTCTCGCTCGGCGCCGAATACAGCTACAACAATCAGTTCTTCGTCCGCGGCGGTTACTATTACGAGAACCAGCTCAAGGGCAACCGCCAATACTTCTCGCTCGGTGCCGGATTCAAAATGAACGTCTTCCGCCTCGATGCCGCCTACCTTATTAGCACCGTCCAGAGCAACCCCCTCGATCAAACGCTCCGCTTCTCCCTCACCTTCGATATGGACGGGTTGCGTAGCCTATTCAATTAATTTGTCCGAGTAGTTATGGCGCTTTGCGCCTAACTACCCCCTAACGACTCCTAACTACCGGCGCAAAGCGCCTAACTACCCTCTCTCATTATGCGAATCGGATTCGGATACGACGTCCACACCTTCGCTCCCGGCCGTGAGCTGTGGATCGGCGGTGTGCACATCGACCACCCCCTCGGACTCCTCGGCCATAGCGACGCCGACGTACTCATTCACGCCATCTGCGACGCCCTGCTTGGCGCCGCCAACCTGCGCGACATCGGCTACCACTTCCCCGACACCGCCGGCGAGTATGCCGGCATTGACAGCAAGATTCTTCTCTCCCGTACCATGGCCCTCCTCCGCGATGCAGGCTACGAACTGGGCAACATCGACGCCACCGTCGTGGCCGAACAGCCCAAGCTCAACCCTCACATCGCCGACATGCAGCGCACCATGGCCGACGTCATGGGTGTCCCCACGGCCGACATCTCCATCAAAGCCACCACCTCCGAGCGTATGGGTTTCGTCGGACGCCGCGAAGGCATCGCCGCCTATGCCGTCGCGCTTATCGTCCCCCGGTGACCCATGCTGCATAAGACGCGCGGCATCGTCCTCCACACCCTTCCCTATGGCGACAAATACCTCATCGTCGCCATCTACACCGAAGCCTTCGGGCGCGTCGGTTACCTCACCACCCCCGCCCGACGTGGCAAGCGTGGCGTTGCGCAGGCCCTGCTCATGCCCCTCTCCCTACTCGAGCTGGAGGTGGAGCACCGCAACGACCGTGATCTGCAACGCATCCGTGAGGCACGCTCCCTCTCCCTCCCCACCGCCCTCCAGACGCATCCGGCGAAGAACGCCGAGGCACTCTTCCTCTCCGAGATCCTCTATCGGGTCATCCGCGAGAAGGAGTCTGATCCGCCGCTCTTCCATTTCCTCTTCGACGCCGTCCGCCATCTCGAAACGGCCGACGCCGGCATCGCCAACTTCCACCTCACGTTCCTCTTCCGTTTGGCCGTCTACCTCGGCATCCGCCCCAATCGCGAAACGTACGTCGAGGGCCGTTACTTCGACCTCCTCGAGGGCATCTTCACCGAGGAAGTCCCCCTTCACGGCCGCTATCTGAACGCGGACGACAGTCGCGTCATGGCCCGCCTGACGAAGATGACCTTCGCCAACATGTCGCTCTTCGCCTTCTCCCACACCGAACGTTCCGCCATCCTTGGCCACGTCCTCGACTTCTATCGCCTGCACTTGCCCGGCTTTCCCGAGCTCAAGTCGCTCGAGGTGCTGCGCGCACTCTTTGAATAAAGGCGGATCGTGTATGGGAGGCTTCGTAGAGCGACGGAAGATGCGCCGCTATGCAGAGTCACCCAAAAAAGAGTAAAAGCCAAATTGCAACTTTGACGTTACAACCCGGGGCGTATCTTTGCCCGCGTTTTTTGCAATACAGCAGAATGAGAACTATTGTATTATCCATCATCACAACAATCATCAGCTTTACACTTATGAGCTTTGACATGCCCAAACTTCCATACGCTACGAACGCGTTGGAACCCGTAATGAGTCAGCAGACGATCGAGTTTCACTACGGCAAACACCTCCAGAACTACGTCAACACGCTGAATAAACTTATCGAAGGCACCGAATTTGCCGGAAAGACCCTCGAAGAGATCGTTAAGACTGCCCCCGCAGGTGGCATCTTCAACAACGCCGGACAGGCTCTGAACCACACGATCTATTTCTTGCAGTTCAAGTCGCCGACCGCGAATAACAAGCCGACCGGCAAGATCGCTGAGGCTATCAACCGCGACTTTGGCAGCTTCGAGGCCTTCCAGGAAGCCTTCGCCAACGCCGCTACGACCCTCTTCGGATCAGGCTGGGCGTTCCTCTCGGTAGATCAGAATGGCAAACTCGTCATCACGCAGGAAGCCAACGGTGCTAATCCCGTAGTCCGTGGCTACAAGCCCATCTTCGGTCTCGATGTATGGGAGCACGCTTACTACCTCGACTATCAGAACCGTCGCGCCGATCACATCAAGGCCGTCTGGGATATCGTCGATTGGGACGTAGTAGGCAGCCGCCTCTAACGCTGAGAGCGTCAGCCAATGGCGCCAAGGCGCACCAACAACTCTTCACGACGGACTGTTTTCAGGCAGTTCGTCGTTGAAATAAGGTCTCGTAGTTCAATGGATAGAATAGAAGTTTCCTAAACTTTAGATTCGGGTTCGATTCCCGGCGAGACTACCAAGCAACACTCCCTCCTCCCCCCTCTATGAAAAAAATCAGAGCTGCCGTAGTAGGTTACGGCAATATCGGGCGCTATGCGCTGGAAGCCATTGAGGCCGCGCCCGACTTTGAAGTGGCGGGCGTCATCCGCCGCAACCCCCAATCCCCCCTTCCTGAGCCGTTCCGCTCATACCCCGTAACCGATCATTTAGAGAAGCTCGAGGCCGTCGATGTGGCCATACTGGCCACCCCTACGCGCTTGGTCGAGGCTTACGCCAAAACTGCACTGGCGCTGGGCATTCGCACGGTGGATAGCTTCGATATTCACTCCCAAATAGCCGATCTGCGTCAGACGCTCGACGTAGAGGCCAAGCGTCACGGCGCTGTGTCGGTCGTGGCTGCCGGATGGGATCCGGGTAGCGACTCCGTGGTGCGTGCGCTGCTGCAGGCCATCGTGCCGGAGGGCATCACCTACACTGACTTTGGCCCGGGCATGAGCATGGGCCACACGGTGGCGGTCAAGGCGATCGAAGGCGTACGCTCGGCGCTGAGCATGACGATCCCGATGGGTACGGGTGTGCACCGGCGCATGGTCTATGTGGAGATTGAAGACGGATACGACTTCGACGCCGTAGCCAACGCCATCCGCCGCGACGACTATTTCGCTCACGACGAGACGCACGTCGTCCGTGTGGATTCGGTGGAGGCGCTGAAGGATGTGGGCCACGGCGTGCACCTCACCCGCAAGGGCGTCTCCGGCGTGACGCACAACCAACGCATCAGCTTCGATATGCAGATCAATAACCCGGCGCTCACGGGGCAGATCCTCGTGGCTGCGGCCCGCGCGGCGATGCGACTCAAGCCGGGTGCCTATACAATGATTGAAATTGCGCCCGTCGACCTGCTGCCTGGCGATCGCGAGGCTTGGATTGGACGAATTGTGTAACGAATCCCACTCTGCCTATGCTTTTAGACATTACTTGGACCGCCGACCCGGTCATCTTCTCCATCGGCCCGAAGGAAATCCGCTGGTACACGCTCATGTTCCTCGTCGGTTTTGCCGTGGGTTACAAGATCGTCGAGCGCATGTTTCGACGCGAAGGCCTCAATGAGAAATGGCTCGACCCGCTCCTCTACTTCACCCTGGCCGGCACGCTTATCGGCGCCCGACTGGGGCATTGTATTTTCTACAACCCGTCGTATTACTTCTCTCACCCGGTCGAGATCCTCAAGGTCTGGGAGGGCGGCTTGGCCAGCCACGGCGGCGTACTGGGCATCATCATTGCCATCTATTTCTTCTCGCGTTACGTGTCGCATCGGAGCATGCTCTGGACGTTCGACAAGCTCGTCGTGCCCACCGGACTGGTGGCGGCGCTGATCCGCATCGGCAACCTGATGAACCACGAGATCTATGGCCACCCGACCGACCTGCCGTGGGGGTTCCGCTTCGTCGACAACCTCTACGCCTGGCGTCACGGCGCCGCGCCCATCTTCACCCCGCCCTCGCACCCGACGCAGCTCTACGAGGCCGTCTGCTACCTCCTGACCTTCGCCCTCTGCATGTGGCTCTACTTCAAGCGGGACGCCTGGAAGCGCGAGGGGCTGATCTTCGGCATCTTCATGATCTGCATCTTCACCGCCCGCTTCTTCGTGGAGTTTTTGAAGAACTATCAGGAAGAGTTTGAGGCCTCCCTGCCGCTCGATATGGGCCAGTTGCTTAGCATCCCGTTCATCCTTTTGGGCATCTATTGCGTATGGCGCGCGCGGAAACAGCCAATCCATTCTTGAACGCACATTCTAAGGCCTTTACGGCGCCCACGGCGTTTTTGGAAATGCTTGCAACAATCTTGCAAACGCCAAAAACTACTTTTTCCCATTTGCAAGATTGTTGCAAGCGAAAAAAAGTTCTTTTTCCCATTTGCAAGACTCTTGCAAGCGCCAAAACTTCATTTTTCGATTTGCAAGATTGTTGCAACGACTAACAAGTCCTTCTGCGCCCCGTATTTCCCGTAAAAAAGAGGCTGAGATCTCGCTTCTCACCAACGATTTCACACTACCGATTCATACACATATCAATCATCAATAAAAAACAGGATCCATCATGAAAGCTGTTGCTAAGGACATTTATTACGTAGGCGTAAACGATCGCCAAAAAGCACTGTTTGAAAACCTGTGGCCGCTCCCCGGGGGCGTGTCCTACAACTCTTATTTGATCGTCGACGACAAGACTGTGCTCGTCGATACGGTCGATATCTGCTATTCCGACCTCTTCTTCAAGCGCGTGGCCAAGCTGCTCGACGGCCGCAAGCTGGACTATCTCGTGGTCGATCACATGGAGCCGGACCACGCCGGCAGCATCCGCCTCTTGCGCCAGATCTACCCCGACGTGAAGATCATCGGCAACAAGCAGACCTTCGGCATGCTGGCCGGATATCACGGCATCACCGACGGGCTGCACGAGGTCAAGGAGGGCGACACGCTCGACTTGGGCCACCACAAACTCTCGTTCTACATGGCCCCGATGGTGCATTGGCCCGAGGTCATGGTCACGTATGAGGAGACGGAGAAGGTGCTCTTCTCGGCCGACGCCTTCGGCACGTTCGGCACCCTGGACGGCGGCGTGCTCGACACAGATATGGACACCGACCGCTTCTGGAGCGAGATGACGCGCTACTACGCCAACATCGTCGGCAAGTACGGCGGCCCCGTGCAGCGCGCCCTCAAGAAGCTCTCCGGGCTCGATATCCAGACCATCTGCTCCACCCACGGCCCCGTCTGGACGAGGCAAAGCGGCGATGTGATCGCCCTCTACGACCGCCTCAGCCGCTACGAAGGCCTCGACGGCGTGACGATCGTTTACGGCAGCATGTACGGCCACACCGAGCAGATGGCTGAGGACATCGCCACGGCCCTCTCCGACGGCGGCGTGCGCCACATCGCCATGCACAACGTCAGCAAGAGCCACGGCTCCTACATCCTGCGCGACGTCTTCAACTACCGCGGCCTCATCGTGGGTTGCCCCACCTACAGCGGCCAGCTCTACCCCGAGGTGGAGATGGTGCTCTCGGAGATCAAGCTGCGCGAGGTGAAGGATCGCCTCTTCAGCTACTTTGGCTCGTTCACCTGGGCCGGCGCCGCAGTGAAGCATCTGGCGGCCTACGCCGAAGCCATGAAGTGGGAAGTAGTCGGCACACCCGTCGAGCAGAAGCAAGGCATCAGCACCGAAGAGCAGTGCATCGCCCTCGGACAAGCCATGGCGGAACGACTGAGAGGAACGAACAAGTAAAAACGGAACCTTGAAAGGCTCCTGCCGGTAAGGGGGATCATCCCTTCGTCTGGCAGGAGCTTTTCGTTTTTAGATCAATCATGCGCCTGCTTATCCAACCCACCTACGAAGCCATGTCCCGCTGGGCGGCGGACTACATCGCTTCGCGCATTCATCGCGCCGCTCCCACGGCCGAGCGTCCCTTCGTCTTGGGTCTGCCCACTGGCTCGTCGCCCATCGGCACCTACAAACGGCTCATCGAGCTGTGCCAGCAAGGCCGAGTATCCTTCCGCCACGTCGTCACCTTCAACATGGACGAATACGTCGGCCTGCCCGAGGATCACCCCGAGAGTTACCACACCTTCATGCGTCGCCACTTCTTCGAGCACGTCGACGTGGAGCCGCAGAACATCCATATCCTCAACGGCAACGCCCCCGACCTCGAAGCCGAGTGTGCAGCCTACGAGAAGCGTATCAGCGAAGTCGGCGGCATCGACCTCTTCCTCGGCGGTATCGGCCCTGACGGCCATGTAGCCTTCAACGAGCCCGGCTCGTCGCTCCGTTCGCGCACCCGCATCAAGTCGCTCACCACGGACACGATCATCGCCAACTCACGCTTCTTTGACAACGACGTTACGAGGGTGCCCAAGACGGCGCTCACCGTCGGCGTCGGCACCGTCATGGACGCGCGCGAGGTGGTGATCCTCGCCAACGGTCACGCCAAGGCGCGTGCACTGCAGCAGGCCGTGGAGGGCAGCGTGAACCAGATGTGGACCATCACCGCCCTGCAACTCCATCCGCACGGCATCATCGTCTGCGACGAAGCTGCCTGCGACGAGCTGAAGGTCGGCACCTACCGCTATTTCAAAGACATCGAGCGAGCGAACATCCTCGGTCATTAAGGGCCGGTTCGCCGGGGCCGGTCCGCCGGCCAGCGAAGTTTGGCCGGGGGCGTCTTCGGACGCCGGCGAAGTTTGCCGGGTACATGCAGCTGTGGCCGTCAACGAAGAATGCCGGGTACACGTGGGAAAATCCTCGTGTATCCGGCATTGTCTTGTTTGTGCGGAAGCCTCCGGTCGGTAGGGTAGGGGCGTATCGCATACGCCCTACATGTACCCGGTTATTTTTCGTTTTTCGTTTTCCTCAGAACGGCACCGGTTCGTCGTTTTGGGCGGCAATGAAGTCCTCCACGTTCGGGGCGGTGACGGGAGCGGGACCGGGGGCGTCTTCCTGATTCATGCTGGAGGCGTATTCGCGGACGGCTTGATCCTCGCTGAGGTTGATGAACTTGGCAAACTCGCTCTTGAAACGCAGTCGCACGTCGCCCGTGGCACCGTTACGGTGCTTGGCCACGATGATCTCGGCGATGCCCGCGAGGGAGTTGCCGCGCTCGTCCTCGAGGATCTTGTAATACTCCGGGCGGTGGATGAAGCAGACCATGTCCGCGTCCTGCTCGATGGCACCCGACTCGCGCAGGTCGGCCAGCTGCGGGCGCTTCCCCTCGATGCCTTGGCGCGCCTCCACGCCACGGTTGAGCTGCGAGAGGGCGATGATGGGGATGTTCAGCTCCTTGGCCAGCCCTTTGAGCGAGCGCGAGATGGTGCTCACCTCCTGCTCACGGCTGCCGAAGTTCATGCCACTGGCGTTCATCAGCTGGAGGTAGTCGATGAAGATGCACTGGATCTTGTGCTCGCGTACGAGGCGTCGCGCCTTGGTGCGAAGCTCGAAGATGGAGAGGCTCGGGGTGTCGTCGACGTAGATCGGCGCGTCGTAGAGGTCTTTGATCTTGTACTCCAGCTGCTCCCACTCGTACTTCTCCAGCCGGCCGCTCTTGATCTTCTCGCCCGGCAGCTCGCAGACGTTCACGATGAGGCGGTTCACGAGCTGCACGTTGCTCATCTCAAGCGAGAACATGGCCACGGGCACCTTGAACGTGACGGCCATATTGCGGGCCATGGAGAGCACGAAGGCCGTCTTACCCATTGCGGGGCGGGCGGCGATGATGACGAGGTCGGAGTTCTGCCACCCGGACGTGATCTTGTCCAGGTCGGCAAAGCCGGTGGGCAGTCCGCTGAGGCCCTCCTTCCGGTTGGCCGCCCGCTCGAGCAGCTCGCGCGCCTCCTTGATGATGGGGTTGATCTGCACGGCCTCGTTGCGGATGTTCTGCTGCGAGATGCGGAAAAGCTCGCCCTCGGCCTCCTGCATGAGCTCTTTGACCTCGATCGTCTCGTCGTAGGCCTTGCCTTGGATCTCGCCCGTGTAGCGGATCAGTTCGCGGGCCAGGAACTTCTCGGCCACGATCTGCGCGTGACGCTCGAGGTGAGCTGTGCCGCCCACGTTCTCGGTCAGCTGGGAGATGTAGAGCGGTCCGCCGATCGCCTCCAGGTCGCCGTTTTTCTTCAGCTGATCGATGACGGTCAGCATGTCGATGGGGTGCTGGCGTGCGGCCAGATCGACGATGGCCTGATAGATGAGCCGGTGTGCCCGTTCGTAGAAGCTCTCGGGCTTGAGCGTTTCGTTGACCTTAAAAAAGGCGTCTTGTTCGAGCATGAGCGCACCGAGGACAGCCTGTTCCAGGTCGCGCGCCTGAGGCTGGAGTCGGCCCATGTCCGATACTTGTACGACGACGGGCTTCTTGCGCGCCGTGCGGTTGGAATTGTTTTCTGCCATAGGGATGGGATGTGTGATGAGATGTTTTTTGTGGCGCCAAAAGTACTTGTCTATCGGGTGGGCCTTCGAATCCGTTTCTGATTCCCTATCCCTTTCGTGTGATAGCCCCCAATCAGAATCTGATTCCCTATCCTTTTCGTGTGATGCCTCCTAATCAGAATCTGATTGACGACCTTTTGCAGTCAGGGGTAGCGAATCAGAATCTGATTGATGACCTTTTGCAGTCAGGGATAGCAAATCAGAATCTGATTGAGGCCCTTTTGCAGTCAGGGGTAATGAATCAGAAACGGATCCACGACTCAAAACAAGAAGTCCCGTGGATCAACAAAGGATCCGCAGGACTTCTCTGCATTGGGGGATAAGGCGCCGTACC
>CALHPT010000029.1 GCA_938036405.1 uncultured Tannerella sp. | reverse complement strand
AACCAATGGTTTGAAGCAAAACCCGACCCCGATTTAGGCCAAACCAATGGTTTGAGACTTTCTATAGCTGTAGAAGGGGGGGACGAGTGTTCTTTTCGGACCAAAAACTGCGGCAAGACGAGACACGGGTCCCCGCCTTCGGCGAAAAGCCTCTTATTTCGCCCCCGATTCTCCGAGCCTCGGATAACCACCAACCATTCACCCTACACACATCTTACTCGTTATGAAAAAGAACTTTGTCTTAGACACCAACGTCATCCTGCACGACTACAGTTGCATCGACCATTTCGAGGACAACGACATCTATCTGCCCATCACCGTGCTTGAGGAGCTGGACCGATTCAAGAAGGGCAGCGATCAGATCCATTACAACGCGCGCGCCTTCGTCCGTCGACTCGACGAACTGACCTCCAACGAGCTGCACCTACGCGGCGCATCGCTCGGCCCGGGACGCGGCATGCTCTACGTCGTCGTGGGCGACCATTACCAGAGGCGCGTGGCCAACTCCTTCCCCGAGCGTATCCCCGACCACCGCATCCTCTCCTCAGCCGTGACCGTGGCCGAGCGACACCCGGATATGCTCACCATCCTTGTCACCAAAGACATCAACATGCGTATGAAGGCCCGCGCGCTGGGCATTCCGGTCGAGGATTATTTCACGGACAAGGTGACGGATTTCGTGCCCTTCAGTGAAAATGAGACCGTCTACGAGAGCATCGACCCGGAGCTTATCGACCGCCTCTACACCACGCCCGAAGGTGTCGACGCCGACCTTTTCGGGCTACCCAAACGCCCCGAGCCGAACGCCTGCTTCATCCTCAAGAGCCACCGAAACTCTGTGCCCGCGCGCTATGTGCCCTTCACCGAGCGCTTCCACCGTGTGGACAAGGGCGCGGCCGTGGGCCTTGGCATCCGGCCCCGCAACGTGGAGCAGAGCTTCGCTTTCGAGGTGCTCAACGACCCGGAGGTGAAGCTCGTCGGCATCACCGGTCGCGCAGGTACGGGCAAGACGCTTCTGGCGCTGGCTTCGGCTCTCCGACAGATGGACGACTACAAGCAGATCCTCCTGGCGCGCCCCATCGTGGCGCTGGCCAACAAAGACATTGGCTACCTGCCCGGGTCGGGCAAAGACAAGGTGGCGCCTTACATGCAGCCGCTCTTTGACAACCTTAACGTGATCCGTGCCCAACTCACCCCCGGGTCGAAGGAGTTGCGCCGGCTGGATGAGCTCCAGAAGAGCGACCGGCTCGTGATCGAGGCGCTGGCCTTCATCCGCGGACGGAGCCTCTCGGAGACTTTCTGCATCGTCGACGAGGCGCAGAACCTCACGCCGCACGAGATCAAAACCATCATCACGCGCACCGGCGAGGGCACCAAGATGGTCTTCACCGGCGACATCGAGCAGATTGACTCGCCCTACCTCGACGCCCAGAGCAACGGTCTGGCTTACATGATCGACAAGATGCGCGGCGAGCGGCTCTTTGCGCACGTGAATCTGGTCAAAGGCGAACGGAGCGCCTTGGCCGAATTGGCTTCGGAGCGCCTCTAACGATGGCCGACATCACACCGAACTCTCCCTGCGGCGAACCGACCGACAGCACGCGCGAGCGGGCACTCGTCGGCATCACCGCAGCGGGAGCAGCGGCCAACTTACTGCTGCTCCTCTTCAAGTTCGCCGCCGGCGTGGGCGGCCACAGTGGCGCTATGATGGCCGACGCCGTGCACTCGCTCTCAGACTTCGCCACGGACCTCATCGTCTTCCTCTGCCTCCGCCTCTCGGCCCGCCCCTGGGACGAGGATCACGACTACGGCCACGGCAAGTACGAGACCCTGGCCACGTCCATCATCGGCATCGTGCTGCTCTTCGTCGGCATCGGCATCTTCTGGGAGGGCGCAGCTAAGATCCACGCCGTCCTCTTCCTCGGCTACGAGCTTGAGGCCCCGGGTTACATCGCACTCATCGCTGCGCTCGTCTCGATCGTAGTCAAGGAGCTGCTCTATCGTGTCACACTCTCAGCCGGCCGACGGCGCGGCAGCCCCACAGTCATTGCCAACGCCTGGCACCACCGCTCGGACGCCCTCTCATCCGTCGGCACAGCGCTGGGCATCGGCGGCG
>CALHPT010000028.1 GCA_938036405.1 uncultured Tannerella sp. | reverse complement strand
AGGAAGGTAAAATCATCCGCTACTTAGAGCAATTCGCCGCCGATCATCACCTCCCCATCAAGAAAGATGAGGCTGGCAACATCCTGATCTCGAAGCCTGCAACGAAGGGCTACGAGAAGCTGCCAACCGTCGTACTGCAATCGCACATGGACATGGTTTGTGAAAAGAATAACGACGTAACCCACGACTTTGACAACGATCCGATCGAGACCGTTGTCGACGGCGAATGGCTGCGTGCCAAGGGTACCACGTTGGGCGCTGACAACGGCATCGGCGTGGCCGCATCGCTGGCTGTGCTGGCTTCTGACGACATCGAGCATGGCCCGATCGAATGCTTCGTCACGGTGGACGAAGAGACGGGCATGACGGGTGCATTCAGGGTAAAAGAAGGCTTCCTCAGCGGCAAGATTCTCATCAACCTCGACAGCGAGGACGAAGGCCAGATCTTCATCGGATGTGCGGGCGGAAAGAATACCCTCGCTACGTTCAGCTTCACGCCCGAGTCAGCACCTGCCACCTTGTCCTACTTCAAGATTGTCGTTACAGGTCTCAACGGTGGACACTCTGGCGGTGACATCCACAAAGGCCTCGGCAACGCCAACAAGCTGCTGGCACGCTTCCTCTATTCACTGTGCGAGAAGCATGGCTACACGCTGGCGGCTATCGACGGCGGTAATCTGCACAACGCCATCCCGCGCGAGGCTTCGGCTGTCATCGGGTTGAAGGAGGACGATCGCGAGCCGGTACGCGTGCTGCTGAACCACTTCCAAGCTGACGTGGAGAAGGAACTGAAGCGCATCGACCCGAACGTCCGCCTGACTATGGAGACCGTTGACGCACCGAAGACGTGTCTGCCGAAGGACGTTGCGACGCGACTGATCGAGTCGCTGATGGCCTGCCCGCACGGTGTGTTGGGCATGAGCCACGATGTGGAAGGATTGGTAGAGACGTCGACCAACTTGGCGTCGGTGAAAATGCCTGAAGCGGGCAAAGTGCTCGTTGAGACAAGCCAACGCAGCTCGGTAGACTCGCTGAAGGATGCTGCGGCTGATCAGGTAGCTGCTGTCTTCCGTCTGGCTGGAGCTGAGGTGAAGCATGGCGACGGCTATCCCGGCTGGGCGCCTAACCCGGACTCGAAGATCCTGAAGGTAGCCGAGGCTACGTACCGCAAGATTTTCGGCAAGGATGCGCTGGTGTTGGCCATCCACGCGGGATTGGAGTGCGGACTCTTCCTCGAGAAGTACCCCGACCTCGACATGATCTCCTTCGGCCCGACGATGCGCGATGTGCATTCGCCCAACGAGCGCGTCGAAATTGCCACCGTAGACCTCTGGTGGCGCCACCTGCTGGAGATACTGAGGAATATCCCCGCGTAAACAAAATATCGCGCGCGTAGCAGCGTTTCTTTATCCGTAATCAAACCCAAGACGATGAAGATGAAGAAACAAACAGCCGGTCTCAGCCTGCTTATCGCTACGCTACTCTACCTCGCAGCTGGATGCGAACGGGTCGACCATTATGCCACCGACCCTTCGCTCCGGCTCGATTTTTCTACGGACACCCTCACGTTCGACACCCTCTTCACCACCATCGGGTCGACCACGAAGCAGTTTATGGTCTATAACCCGCACGGCGAAAACCTCCGCATCGAGTCCGTCTCGCTGGCCAGCGGAGGGCGCAGCGGTTTCCGCCTCAACGTAGACGGCCGTAAGGGCGATTCCTTCAGCGGCATCGATCTTTGGAAACGCGACAGCCTGCGCGTGCTCGTCGAAGTGACTGCCAGCGCGAACAACGCCAACCGCCCGCTGCTGATCCAAGATTCCATCCTTTTCTACACCAACGGCGTCCGCCAATTTGTCCTGCTGCAAGCCGTCGGGCAAGACGCGCACATCATCCGAGGCGGCCGGACGTACACTGAAAACACGACTCTCACGGCCGACCGCCCCTACCTCATTTTCGATAGCCTCACCGTCGGCCCCGGCGTCACGCTCACCCTCGCTCCCGGCGCCACGCTCTGCTTCCACCACCAGGCCAAACTCATCGTCGCCGGTACGCTCAAGGCAGGCGGCACGCTGGATCGCCCCGTCACGCTGCGCGGCGACCGCCTCGACAGCATCTACGCCAACGTCACCCTACCCTACGACCATGTCCCCGGGCAGTGGGGCGGCATCCGCTTCGAATCCACCAGCTTCGACAACGAACTCGAATACACTGACGTCCGCAGCACCACCTTCGGCCTCGACTTTCGCCCCTCCACCCCTGACCGACGCAAGATCCGCATCCATAACTCCCGCATCACCAACAGCCTCGGCGACCTACTGACGGCCGTCAATTGCCACATCGAAGCCTCGGGCAGCGAATTCTCAAATGCCGCGGACAACACAGTCTGCCTCATCGGCGGTCGCCACCGCTTCGCCCACTGCACGCTGGCCAACTTCATCGTCCTGGCCACCCGAAACGGCACATCGACCCTCGTCCTGGCCGACACCGCCCGCATCGATAACACGCCACAATACTACCCCCTCACCGAGGCGCGCTTCGACAACTGCCTCATTGACGGCAGTATCTCGGGCGACACCACGCGTACGTACCACGGCGAGATCGCCTTCATCTCCCGCAACGGCGACACGGCCGGCAGCGATGCCTTCAACTACCGATTCACGGCCTGCTACATCCTCACCAAAGCCATCACCAACAACCCCCGCTTCGATCGCTGCCTCTTCGGCTTCAGCCGGAAACCCATCTACCTCAAGTCTGGCACCCGCAAACAGGCTTATGCCTACGACTTTCGTTTGGCCAACAAGTCCGTCGGACTCGGTGCGGCAGACCGCACCGTCGCCGCCGAGTACCCCACCGACCGCTACGGCGTGAGCCGCCTCACCGGCAGCACAGCTCCGACCATTGGAGCGTACGAACACGTACACCAGCCGGAGGAGAAAAAGCCGTCGTCGCGGCTCCGTTGACGGGAATTCATCTCCCAAAGGGGCGGTAAGAATGCGCCCAAGTCCATCCTCCCGGACCCACTTTCAATAAAGGCTTGCGGAAGCTCCGCAAGCCTTTATTGTAAGTGGGTCCGGGAGTTGTCGGTCACAGAGGCGGCTTATCGGCCAATAGAGTACCGAAGAGGCTGCGATCAAAGCAGAGATGTTGGTAATCTCAAGGCGAATAACGCCGGCATAGGCCGCATGGTGAAAGTGACGGTGCCGCTGGGGATTTACTCCCCAAACACGATCTCCCCCTGCACCGCCTCAGGCAGGAGCGAGAAGCTGCGGCGGTGGTGCGGCGTGATGCCAAACTGACGGATCGCGTCGCGGTGGGCAGCCGTCGGGTAGCCCTTATTTTTCGCCCAACCATAGGCGGGAAAATCGGCATCAAGCGCCATCATAGCCTCGTCGCGGTGCGTCTTGGCCAACACCGACGCCGCCGCAATACTCATCATGCGGGCATCGCCGTGCACGATCGTCGCGTACGGGATCTGCTCCGGACACGGCGAGAAACGGTTGCCGTCGATAAGCAAGAAGTCCGGCCGCAGACAGAGTCCGGCCACGGCGCGATGCATGGCCAGGATCGACGCGCGGAGGATGTTCAGCCGGTCGATCTCCTCCACCGTTGCCACCCCGATGGCCCACGCCAACGCCTCCTGCTCGACGACCACCCGCAGGCGACGGCGGGCACGCTCCGTGAGCTGCTTACTATCGTTCAACTCCTCGTTTTGAAAGTCGGGCGGCAGCACGACGGCCGCCGCAAAAACAGGTCCGGCCAGACAGCCACGGCCTGCTTCATCGCAGCCCGCCTCCGTCCGGCCGGGTTCCCAAAAGGGCAGGAGCATCGCGGCGCCCCCCTCCCCTACTCCACGATCACGGCCGTGCCTGAGGCCGTCACCATGAGCATGCTGGTGCCGATCGTCTCGTAGTCCAAGTCGATGCCCACCACGGCGTTGGCGCCCTGCGACTGTGCGTGATACGACATCTCGCGCAGTGCCGCGTCCTTGGCCTTGCGCAGCACCGCCTCGTAAGTGCCCGAACGACCGCCGACAAAGTCGGTGATGCTGGCAAAGAAGTCGCGAAACACGTTGGCACCAATGATGGCCTCGCCGCTGACGACGCCGAAGTAGTGCGTAATCTTTTTTCCCTCCAGAGAGGGTGTCGTTGAAAGAATCATAGAGGTTTAATAAGTGATTAAAGGGTGAATAACGATCGATTAAAACATCTTCCGCGCCCGTTCGATGCCTTCCGCCAACGCGTCGACCTCCGCCTTCGTATTATATACGGCAAACGAAGCCCGCGCCGTACCCTCCACGCCGAGCACGTGCATAAGCGGTTCGGCACAGTGATGCCCCGTGCGGATAGCGATACCGAGGCGATCGAGGATCATGCCGAGGTCGTAGGGGTGGATGTCTCCGACGAGGAACGAGAGCACACTGCCCTTCTCCGGGGCCTGCCCGATGAACCGCATGCCGGGGATGGCGCTGAGGCGCTCCGTGGCGTAGGATAGTAGTTCGTGCTCATGTTCCGCAATGGCGTCAAGGCCGATACGCTGCACATAGTTCAACGCCATGGCGAGCGCCGTGCTGCCAATGAAGTCCGGCGTGCCCGCCTCGAATTTGTACGGCAGTTCGTTGTACGTCGTATGCTCGAACGACACGTTACGGATCATCTCGCCGCCGCCCTGATAAGGCGGTATCCGGTCGAGCCACTCCGCCTTACCATAGAGCACGCCCATGCCCGTGGGGCCGTAGATCTTGTGCGACGAAAAGGCGTAAAAGTCCACGTCCATGGCTTGCACATCCACCGCGCGATGAGCCACCGCCTGCGCACCGTCCACAAGGATGGGTACCCCGTGCGCATGTGCTACGCGGGCGATCTCCGCCACCGGATTGACCGTCCCCAGCACGTTCGACATGTGCGTAACGGCCACCAGACGTGTCCGATCGGTGAACAGCCCCGGCAGCGCCTCCATATCAAGTGCCCCTCGCTCATCGATGGGGATCACCCGCAGCCGCATGCCCTGCAACTGCCACGGCACAATGTTCGAGTGATGCTCCATCGCCGTGACAATCACCTCGTCGCCCGGCTGCATCGCGGCGCGCGCGTAGCTCGAAGCCACAAGGTTGATCGCCTCTGTCGTGCCACGCGTAAAGATGATCTCCGCTGCCGACGGCGCATTTAGGAATGCCCGCACCGACTCTCTCGCGGCTTCATGCGCCTCCGTGGCCTGCTGGCTGAGGAAGTGCACGCCCCGATGGATATTGGCGTTGACCTTATAATAGGCTTCTTCAATCTTTTCCACCACGCAACGCGGCTTCTGCGTCGTGGCGGCATTATCGAAATAAACAAGCGGCCGGTCATAGACCTCACGCCGCAGGATGGGAAAATCGTCCCTGATGAGTTGTATATCTAACATGCGCGCAAAAGTAGCCGAGCTCCGGCATTGCAATGGTAACGATGGTTACAGACCACCTCCACCGTCTGTCTTTAGCCGAACAACTGGGAAGCTATAAACCAGAGTGTCGAAACGGTAACGTAGCCGTTTCGCCGACTATGGGCACACAACGAGAAACCCCGAAAGTCGCTTCCGCAACTCCCGGGGTTTCTCAACCTTACGCTGTGCTTGTTAGGCAGTAGCCGTACCGCGTTTTTCCTTGATACGTGCCTTCTTACCCGTCAGCTTACGCAGGTAGTACAGCTTCGAGCGACGCACTTTGCCAATCTTGTTCACCACGATCTGCTCGATGAACGGCGACTCTATCGGGAAGATACGCTCCACGCCGACGTTTTCCGACATTTTACGCACCGTAAAACGCTTCTTGTCGCCCTCGCCCGAGATGCGAATCACCACACCGCGATACTGCTGGATACGCTCCTTGTTTCCCTCTTTGATGCGATACGAAATCGTCACCGTGTCCCCGCTCTTGAACGCGGGATGTTCCTTTTGAGTAGCAAATGCTTCCTCTGCAATCTTGATTAAATCCATTTTCAATGATGCTCTTTATATGTTATTTGAAATCGAACAAAACGCAACATAACGGGTCTCTCGTGTTTGCCCGCCAGCGATTACGTAAAGCGGCCGCAAAGAAAGGACAGAAAAGCCTCTTCACACACTCCCTTCTAAGTATTCTGCGGCTTTTTAACAACATCCCGCTGCGATTGCCCTTTCTATAGTGGCATATACTTTTGCCGGCCGTAAAAAACGGAACAGAAATATGAAGAAAATACCCCTACTACTCCCCCTGCTCATAGCTCTTTGCCTGCCCCTCGTGACGCCCACAGCTACGGCGCAGCACGAACCGAACCTGCTCCGCAAGGCCGACCGCGAAAAGATGAACCGCTGGGTCGACTCTGTCTACCGCGCCATGACCGACGACGAGCGACTCGGACAATTGATCATGATCATCGCCGAACCCAAGCTCGATGCGGCTAACATGCGCCGTCTCGAGCGCTACGTTTCGGAGCTGAAGATCGGAGGTGTACTCTTTCATGCGGGAGATCCCAGCACTCAGGCCGAAGTCACCAACCGACTACAACGAACCGCCCGCCTACCCCTCTTTATCGCTCTTGATGGCGAGTGGGGGCTTTCCATGAGACTACGTGGCACCACGCGCTTCCCTAAAAACATGATGCTCGGTGCCATACAAGACACCCGACTGATCGAGGACTATGGAGCTGAGGTGGCCCGTCAATGCCGCGAAATGGGCATACACATCAACTTCGCGCCGTCTGTGGACGTGAATACGAATGCCAGCAACCCTGTCATCGGCACACGCTCCTTCGGCGATGACCCTGACGCTGTCGCACGGCGCGGCATTGCCTATGCCCGCGGACTCGAAAGTCGTGGCATCATGGCCGTCGCCAAGCATTACCCCGGCCACGGCAACACCTCCAGCGACTCTCACTACACGCTCCCCCTCGTCAATCGTTCCGAGCGACAGATGGACAGCATCGACCTCCTTCCTTTCCGCCGATTTATAGCTGCGGGCTTCTCGGGCATCATGACTGGCCACCTCAGTGTTCCCGCCCTCGATGGTGGCGAAAAGGGCCGCGCTGCTTCGCTCTCGCCCGCTATCGTGACGGATATTCTCCGAAAGAAGGACGGTTTTCGCGGTCTCTGCTTCACGGACGCCCTAAACATGCGTGGTGCTCGCCCCGGCGATCGCGAAAATCCAGCCCTCAGTGGGATTAAGGCGGGCAATGATATAGCCCTCGCACCGGCATCACCCGACAAGGCCGTGGCTGCGCTTCGTGCGGCCCTCGATAGCGGCGAGATCTCTCGCAAAGACCTCGAGAGTAAATGCCGCCGCATCCTTGCTTATAAGTATGTCGCCGGCCTCCACCACTACCGACCCATCGAGACCCGTGGCCTCTCCGAGCGACTCAACACCCCCCATGCAGACTGGCTTGTGTCCAAGCTCAACGAAGCGGCGGTCACCCTACTTAAAAACGACGCAAATTGTCTGCCCATCAAGAAGCTCGACAAGAAGCGTATTGCCTTAGTCACCATCGGCAATGCGGACGGTGATGCCTTTTTCAGCATGCTCCGCCGTTACGCGCCTGTCGACATTTTCCGCATCTATGCCACGACGCGAGACGCGGACCTCCGCCATATTATATCTCGCCTGCAGCCGTACGAAACGGTCATCTGCGCTGTCTATTCCTCGCGTGGCGCAGATCGCGCGGACTTCCTCCAACTGCTTGGACAGAAGGAAGCGATCTATACCTTCTTCACCACGCCTTACATGCTCCAAAGTCACCGCGATGCGATCCGTACGGCCGATGCCGTTGTCTTGGCTTACGAGTCGACCGCGTCGGCCCAGGAATATGCTGCCCAGCTCATTTTTGGAGGTATCCCTGCCCGCGGACGTCTCTCGGTATCCCTGCCCGGACTCTTTCAAGCGGGTGCCGGGTTGACGACTACCAAGACGCGCCTCGGCTACCACCGCCCCGAAGAAGTCGGCTTTGAGCCCGCCCGACTCGCTGAGATTGACGCCATTGCTAACGAGGGCATCACGAAAGGCGCCTACCCGGGATGCCGCGTATTGGTGGCCAAAGACGGCATGATCGTCTATAATAAATCGTTCGGATGGTACGACAGCCGCAAAACGCGAAAAGTGGCGGATGATGCCGTTTACGACCTGGCGTCGGTATCTAAAGCCACAGGCACGCTGCCGGCTGTCATGAAGGCCTACGACGACGGACTGATCCAACTAAATAACCCCATCTCCACCTATGTTCCCGCCCTCCGCGGATCTAATAAGAGCGACTTCACGGTGGAGGAATTGCTCTACCATCAATCTGGCATTACGCCTTACATCGCCTTCTATCAAAATGCCCGTGCAGACCGTGGCTATATGTGCGACGACGGGACGGCCCAATGCACTGACACGTCGCGCAACGCGCTTCCCGCAAGCAGTCTACACACCTCATCCATGGGTCCCAGCTGGCTGTCAGACAGCCCTAAACCGGGTTATATGACTGAGATCGCCAAGCGGATGTACGTACATGATTCCTTCCGTGACCGCATCATGCAAGACATACGCAATTCCCGACTGGGGGCACGAGGAAAATACACCTACAGCTGCATCAACTTTATCCTACTCAAGATGGCCGTCGAACACGTGACACGCCGACCTATGGATCAGCTGCTGAACGCGCATTTCTTCTCTCGCTTAGGCGCCTCCTCGACGACTTACAACCCACTGCGCAAGATGGATACACTGCGCATTGTTCCCACCGAGGACGATCGCGTGATGCGCCACCAAATACTTCGGGGATATGTACACGATGAGGCGGCGGCCCTGCAAGGTGGCGTATCGGGCAATGCCGGACTCTTCTCCTCGGCTGACGATCTGGCCAAGCTCCTTCAGCTCTATCTCAACGATGGCTCTTATGGCGGTGAGCCGTATATCTCGGCACTCACCTGCCACATGTTCACCCACAGCCAGAGCCGCGCGTCTCGCCGCGGACTTGGATTCGATCGTCCGGAGCATGCTCCCGGGAAAGCGTCTCCATGCGGTCGATTAGCACCTGCCTCTGTTTACGGCCATACGGGGTTCACCGGCACTTGTTTCTGGGTAGATCCGGACAACCGGATCATCTATATTTTCCTCAGCAACCGCGTACATCCCTCACGCGACAACAACAAGCTCTCCACGCTGGGTA